>JAICVE010000420.1 GCA_025935475.1 Nitrospira sp.
GACTCAGAGCGTTCTCGGATTCAAGGACCGCTATCAGCTCAACGAGTGGAAGCTCATGGGGACCGGCGACATTCTGCTCCTCTACACCGACGGACTGCTCGACCACTCAAACGGAACTTCGGCTTATTTCCCGGCGCATCTGGAACAGAAAGTCCGCGAAGTGAAAAACCGAAGCGCGAGAGAGATCTTCGATTCGATCAAAGCTCACTTGCTGGCGTTCGGCGACCGTAGCGACGACATCAGCTTCGTGATTATCAAGAGGAAGTAACTGTCCCCTCCTCTTGAGCTTAGCGTGTCCCATAACTTTTCGCTGGACACGGAGTGCTGAAATTTGTAAATTGCCGGCGTGAAAATTGGCGGGCAGAAAATTGACGAGAAGATCATCGCACGAATTCAGAGAATGATCGACAGTCAGCCGAATCTGTCGCGTGTGAGGTTATCGCGGCAGATCTGTGAAGAGTTCAGATGGCGGTCGCGTAACGGACGGCTGAAGGAAGTGAGTTGTCGTGTTGCGCTAGTGAAGCTGGATCGGCTAGGTTCGATTCGACTGCCGCGTGTAGCTCCATTTCCCGCCCAGCGCAAGGTGATCGTAGAAGTAGCTGAAGTTAGGTGCCAATCAGAGGTCAGAGGACAGTTGGCTGAATTCCAACCCATCGAATTAATTCGCATCGACAGCAACAGTGGGGAGTCGAAGATATGGAATGACCTGATGAGTGGGCATCACTATTTGGGAGCCGGCCCGTTGTGCGGGGCTCAGATCCGGTATTTGATTCGGAGCGGAAAACAAGGCTGGCTGGGGGGCTTGGCTTTCTCAGCGGCGGCTTGGCGGGTGGAAGCGCGGGATAGTTGGATAGGGTGGGACCCGGAGGCCCGAGAGCAGAATTTGAACCAGGTTGTGGATAACAGCCGGTTTTTGATTCGTCCGCATGTGCACGTGCCGCATCTGGCATCGCACGTTTTGGGATTAGCGCTCCGGCGATTGAGATCGGACTGGAGAGGGCGGTACGGCTATGAGCCGCTGATGGTGGAAACCTTTATCGAAGCGGATCGATTCACCGGGAGCTGCTACCGTGCATCTAATTTTGTGGAAGTGGGACAAACCAAGGGCCGCGGCCGGCAAGACTGTCATAATCTCGGGAGGCTGCCGGTCAAACGCGTTTTGATGTATGAGTGGAACAGCCAGGCGCGTGAGCAATTGTGTAAGGCTGATCGAATGGATCCAACGCCAATCACGCCTGAAATTGCGCAGGACTGGGCGGAAGCGGAGTTCGGTCGGGCGCGGCTGCCTGACGAGCGGTTGCGGAAGCGGTTACTGACGATAGCGCGGGATCTGTATGCACGACCGACGGCACAAATCCCGGAGGCCTGCCAAAGCCGGGCAAAAACAAAAGCGGCATACCGGTTCTTGGATCATCGAGAGACGGGAATGGAAATTCTACTGGAGTCCCATTATCAGGCCACGCGGCAACGCATCGGCCAACACAAGATCGTCTTGGCCGTGCAGGACACCTCGAGTCTGAACTACACGGCCCACCCGGCGACCGAAGATCTGGGCCCGATTAGTACGCGAGTCGATGGATCGATGGGTTTGCTACTGCACGATACGCTGGCGTTTTCGGCAGAAGGAACGCCCCTGGGGCTGTTGGACGTGCAATGCTGGGCACGCGATGAGAGCGAGTTTGGCAAGCGTCATCAACGTCGGCAGCGGCCTATTGAGCAAAAAGAAAGCTTCAAATGGCTGAAGAGTTTTCAACAAGTCGCCCAAACCCAGCGCCAATGCCCGGACACGATGCTGGTCAGCGTCGGCGATCGTGAAGCCGACATCTACGAATTGTTTGCCCTGGCGATTGAAGATTCTCGCGGCCCGAAACTGCTGGTGCGTGCCGAGCACGACCGCTTGCTGGCCGACGGTCAAGAACATCTTTGGGCAATGGTGATGGCCCAACAGGTTGCGGCAGCCCAAGATCTACAGGTACCCCGCCGCGGCGCACAGCCGAAGCGAGTGGCGCATATGGAAATCCGTTTCGCGTCAGTCCTTCTGAAGCCACCCGGGTGCAAAACCCACATGCCTTCGCTAAAGCTGTGGGCCGTGCTAGCTCAGGAAGCTGGCGCACCTGAAGGCGTGAAGCCTTTGCAATGGATGCTGCTAACGACATGTGAAGTCCTCAATGCGGCTAATGCTATCGAAAAAGTCGGCTGGTATCGTTTGCGCTGGGGGATTGAGGTCTACCACCGAACGCTCAAGAGTGGCTGCAAGATTGAAGACCGACAATTGGGTGCGGCCGATCGCATCGAAACGTGTCTGGCCATCGACATGGTCGTGGCGTGGCGCATCTTCCACCTTGCCAAGCTGGGACGGGAAACTCCCGATGTCCCGTGCACGGTCTTCTTCGAAGAGTTTGAGTGGAAAGCGCTGCACACGCATATCACCAAAACACCCGTTCCTCCGGCGGATCCACCCACTCTCAATCAGGCCATGCGCATGGTCGCCATTCTGGGCGGTTTCCTTGGACGAAAAGGCGACGGTGAGCCAGGCACAACTACTCTTTGGCGCGGCTTGCAATATCTGGACGGAATCGCTGCGATGTGGAAATACATGGCCATCCAGTACGCTCCACATCTGCTTTCGACTCCCGTGTCCAGACCGTCCACTTATGGGTAATCGTCAGCTCGCCGAGGAGGGGACACGCCTGCCTGCGACATTACCCATGCTTGACGTTTCCAAACTCGGCAAAACGTACGTCACGCCTGCAGGCTCGCTCGAAATCCTCGCCGACGTCAGCTTTACCCTCAA
>JAICVE010000031.1 GCA_025935475.1 Nitrospira sp.
CCGTTTTGAAAGTCACCTCCGATCACCCGCTGCCGAACGCGACGTTTGGCGACTCGTCCACCGTGCGCGTGGGCCAATGGGTGCTCGCTGTGGGCAATCCTTTCGGCTTGGAACGGACGGTCACGCTCGGTGTGGTCAGCGGTATTGGACGCGAAAATGTCAATCTGTCCCGCTATGAAAATTTCATTCAAACCGATGCGTCGATCAATCCCGGAAATTCCGGCGGGCCGCTCTTCAATCTGCGGGGGGAAGTGATCGGCATCAATACGGCCATCATCAATTTCGCACAAGGCATCGGCTTTGCGATTCCGTCGAACATGGCGAAGCAGGTTCTGCAGCAATTGGTGGACCAAGGTCGGGTCGTTCGGGGCTGGCTCGGTGTCGGCATTCAACCGCTGACTCCGGAGCTGGCCAAAAAGTTCGGCGTGGCTGAACAGGAAGGCGTGCTGGTCAACGAAGTGTTCGACAAGGACCCTGCGGCTGCGGCTGGCATCAAACCTGGCGACGTTATTACGCGCATCGAAGGATCGGTGATCGACAGCCCCAATCGACTGTCGCGGATTGTGGCCGGACTGTTACCAGGCGCCAAAGCGAAAGTTGAACTGGTGCGCAATCAACAACGCATGGTCATCGAGGTGGCTTTGACGGAACGCCGCGATCATGCCACCGTGGCCTCGCTGCCCCAATCACGCACCGAATCCAAACTCGGACTCGATGTCCAGGACCTGACGGCCGCGCTGGCTGAGAAATTCAAACTGCACGAAAGCCGCGGCGTGCTGGTCACCAAGGTGGAAGCGGGCAGCTTGGCCCAGTCTGAAGGGCTGCGTGAAGGCGACCTCATCAAGGAAGTCAATCGCGCTGACGTCGGATCGGTGGGCGATTTCACCAGCGCCGTCTCCAAGGTGCGCCGTGGCGATACCGTGCTCTTGCGGGTCCTGCGGGAAAGTCGCGCCTTCTACGTCGTGCTGAAACCTGGCGAGCCCTGATTCCCCACGTACCGATTCTCAACGACCGCGAGCATCGGAACGGCATCGGGCGCGTCTCCCAGACACTCAGGACAGACGCGCCATGCAGTTGGCTAATGCGCGGCCACGGGCTGCTTGCTGGCCTTGGCCTCCTCCACGACCTTCGTCGCGACCTCACGCGGCACTTCGTCATAGCGCGCCAATTCCATCACGTAACTCCCTCCTCCTCCCGTGAGAGAATTGAGCGTGGTCGTGTAGGTCATGATCTCGCTCAGCGGAACCAGCGCCTTGACGATTTCGGCGTGCCCCCGCGCTTCGACATGCAGGATGCGCCCTCGCCGGGCGTTGAGATCGCCGATCACGGCGCCGATGTGCACCGCCGGCGCCTCAACCTCAACGGTCATCATCGGTTCCAGGAGAACGGGATGCGCCGTTTCCATCGCCTTCTTAAACGCCATCGATGCGGCAATTTTAAACGACATTTCCGAGGAATCGACGACATGGTAGGACCCGTCGTACACGGCGACGCGGACGTCGACGACCGGAAATCCAGCCAATGTGCCATGGAGCATCGCCTCGACGACGCCCTTCTCGACCGCCGGGATGAAATTACGGGGAATCACGCCGCCCACCACCCGATTTGTAAATGCGAATCCCTCCCCGCGCGAGGACGGCGTCAATTCCAGCCAGCAATCCCCGTACTGCCCATGGCCGCCCGTCTGCTTCTTGTACTTGCCTTGGGCCTGCGCCGTGGCGCGAATCGTTTCCCGGTACGGAATCTTCGGCGTATGGATCACGACCTCCGCGCCGTACTTGCGTTGCAATTTCTCCAGCGCCAGATCCAAATGTAATTGGCCGGTCCCACTCAGCACCATTTCCTTTGTGTCGGCATTCCGCGTGAACCCCAGGGTGGGATCTTCCTCGATCAACTTGTGCAGCCCCAGGCTGACTTTATCGATGTCGGCACTCGACTTGGGTTCGATCGCAAAGGACAGCACAGGTTTGGGCAACGCCGCCCAGGGATAGACGATGGGATGCTGCTCGTCACAGAGCGTGTCGCCGGTCTGCGCATCCTTGAGCTTGCCGATCGCCACGATATCTCCGGCGGCCGCCGTGGCAACGGCCGTGTGCTTCTTGCCCAGCAACTGATACACATGACCGCTTTTCTCTTTGATCTTTCTCGTCCCGTTGTACAACAGCGAATCGGCCTGCAGGGTCCCGGATGCCACGCGGACATACGACAGCCGCCCAACGAACGGGTCGATGATGGTCTTGAAGATGACAGCGGAAAATGGCGCCTCGGCTGTCGCAGGGCGCGTGACCTCGTGGCCACCGTCCGCATCCTGCCCGGTAAGCGGCCTGCGCTCCGCCCGGTCGGCCGGCGACGGCAGCAGATCGACGATCGCATTGAGCAGCGGGACGGTCCCGACATTCTTGAGCGCCGATCCCATATACACCGGCACGATCGTCCCCGCCTGCACCCCGGCCCGGAGACCCTTCAACACGTCCGCCTGCGAAAGTTCGGCACCGGAGAGGTACTGTTCCAACAATTGATCGTCGCACTCGGCGGCCGCTTCCTGAATCCGCTTGCGCGCGTCGGCCAGCGCGGCCTCGGCGGCAGGCGGCACCGGCTGCTGCTGCCACTTCGCGGTGTCGGGCCGGGAATGCACCGCCGCCTGGTTCACAACATCCAGGACGCCTATCCACTGCGCCCCGTCTTTGAGCGCGCACGACATCGGCAACGGCGTGAGGTCCACATCCCGATGGCAGGCCGCCAACAACTCCTCCGTCGATCCGGATTCCTTCTCCAATTCGTTGACGAAGATGAGGCACGGCAGGCCGAGCGCCTTCACCTGCGACCACAGCCGGAGGAGCTCGCTTCGAATGCCGCTCGCCGGATTGAGCACGACGATCACGGCATCCGCTGCTTGCAAGGCCGTGATCGCCTCGCCAAGCAAACTGAGCGCGCCGGGCGTATCGAGCAGATTAATGGTGGTGTGATTCCAGGAACAGCGGAGAAGACTGGTGCTGACGGAACAGCGGTGATGGATTTCTTCTGGCTCAAAATCCGAGGCGGTCGTGCCTTGCATCACCGAACCGAGAGTCGGTATGCCGCCGGTGGTCAAGAGGATCGCTTCGGCCAATGACGTTTTGCCCGCCCCTCGATTGCCGATGACAGCCACATTTCTGAGAGACCTCGCACCCGGCTCGTTCATAGGACCCTCCTTGGTCGTTGCGAAAGGCATCTGTCCCCTCGCAATCCTGATCATTACATGGTGGTTTGCTCCCCTGTGTTATGCATGATGCGTTAACCAGCCCTCGTCGGCAAAACTGACGTAGCGCCCGTCACCCACAACAAGATGATCCAGCACTCGAATGCCCAGCACATCTCCCGCCGAGACCAACCGTGCGGTCAGGACGTGATCTTCTTGACTCGGGGTCGGATCACCGCTCGGATGATTGTGCAGAAAGATGACGGCGGCAGCGGATTCCTTCACCGCCATCGTGAACACCTCCCGTGGATGCACGATGCTAAGCGTCAAGCTGCCTTCGGATACGGTGGCATCGCGCAGAATCGCATGCTTGGCGTCTAATAGGACCACTTTGAAAATCTCATGGCGGAGGTTCCGCAGCGCAGGATGATAGTGCTCGAACAGTACGCGGCTCGAGGAGATTCTTGTCCCCGTCGATAGCGGCGACGCCAACGACCGTTTGCCCAGTTCCAGCGCGGCCTTGACCTGCGCGGCCTTCGCCTCCCCGACGCCCTCGACGGCACACAGTTCCTCGATCCCGCAATGGGCCAACCCGGCGATGCCGCCAAGCCGATCCAGCACTTCCATGCTCACTTGCACGGCCGAGGATCGCTGCCGACCGACGCGCAGGAGAATCGCGAGGAGTTGCGCATCCGTCAAGGCATCGGCGCCCTGCGCCAGGAGCCGCTCACGCGGCCGTTCGCTTGCCGGCCAATGGGCAATGCCGTGCCGGACTGCCTTTCTGCTCACCTCGACTCTCCTTGAACAAAAATATGACACGTTGAACGTTTTTGTACTAAGGGAATGCCCTCCCCAGACCCCCTGGTAACAAATACGTACCGCCTAAGATGTTGAAATTACGTATCGACAAAAATTGGTTCGGCTCTTGCTTTGCTTCGCCACAGCTGCGCACCGCAACCAGGGAGGACTCGATGGAATGTCCGAAGTGCAAAGGGCTCATGATGCTCGAGCGGTTCTCCGACTTCTTTCTGATTTTCTACGCATGGAAATGCATCAACTGCGGCGCCATCATCGATCGCACGATTTCCAACAACCGGCGCAAAAGCCTCGCGGCCCGCGATGCACAGCCGGTGCAACCCGCGCAACCTTCAGCCGCTACGCGCTAACTCGCCGCTCGCGTGCACGCGCGAGCGCGGGGTCGTGCGCACGACAGCGCCGCGAGTCCCCTGCCTGATCCCTCTCGTCTTCCTCGTCCGCTCACCGTGCAGAATTATAGTCAGCCTCACGCGCAGCGTCAAAATGCCAGTAATGCCTTTCTGAGATTTTTTTGCGCGACGGCCCGCGGCCAGGTCTGAGGCCGGTTCAATGCCGCTCGTCACCTTGACCCCTTCAAAAACGCTATGTTAGAGTTTGTGGCTTCTGACATGCCTCTCGCCTATCAGAATGCTGAAGACAAAGCGACGACGGGCTCTCGAAGGGGCTAGTCCGCAACCAACGAACAGGTTATGCGAGTGATCGCCGGTTCCCACCGAGGTCGGCGCCTGAGTGGGCCACGGGGGACCACGCTGCGGCCCACATCGGACAAGGTCCGCGAGGCCCTGTTTTCTATCCTGGGGACACGCATCCCCGGCAGTCGTTTTCTGGATTTGTACGCGGGGACGGGCGCAGTAGGCATTGAGGCGATGAGTCGCGGCGCAACGATCGTGACCTTCGTCGAATCGGATCCGAAAGCGGTGCAGATCATGCGGAAAAATTTGATGGCGTGCGGCATGCTGGACCAAGCGGTGGTGCGAGTCGCGCGCACACAGACGTTTTTGCGGCAGCCGCAGACCTGGGACGGCCCCTACGATGTGCTGTTTGCGGATCCTCCGTATGCCGACCGGGGAGCCGTTGAGCTCGTCCTCGATGGCTGGCACCTTGGCCTCTTGTCATCGGAGTCGGTCATGATCATTGAACAGGACGCACGGGCCCAGATGCCGTCGGAAACGGATCGCGCCCGACTCATGCGTCGCTATGACTATGGGGATACCTCTCTCTTTTTATATGGTCAGGGAGGGGGCAGGTCGGCCTCATGAAAATCGGCATTTACCCGGGCACGTTCGATCCCATCACGCACGGGCATACCGACATCATCACCCGCAGTCTGCGTGTCTTTGATAAAGTGATGGTAGCCGTCGCACCCAACCCGACCAAGCATCCGCTCTTCAATTTGACCGAGCGGCTGGAAATGGTGCAGCTGGTGCTGAAGGACATCGGCCAAGTCGAAGTCGTGACGTTCGATGGTCTCCTGGTTGATCATGTGCAGCGATCCGGCGCCCATGCCATTATCCGCGGCCTCCGCGCGATCTCGGACTTTGAGCACGAATTTCAAATGGCCCTCATCAACCGCAAGTTGGCGAAACAGGTTGAGACCGTGTTCTTGATGCCAAGCGAGGAATATTCGTATCTGTCCTCGACGATCATCAAAGACGTGGCCAACCATGGTGGCTCGCTGACCGAGTTTCTCCATCCCGAGGTCGCACGCCGGCTTCAAGCCCGAATCCGGAGTGTGAAGTCATGAAGCTCGCGGCCCGCGTCAGTCGCATCGCTCCTTCGCCGACCCTTGCCATGGCGGCCACGGCAAAAGCCATGGCGGCTCAGGGCATCGACGTGATCGATTTTTCCACGGGAGAACCGGATTTCGATACGCCGGAACCGGTCAAGGCAGCGGCCGAGGCGGCAATCCGCGCTGGGTTCACCAAGTACACGCCGTCCTCTGGCATTGATGAACTGCGCGGCGCGATCGTCGACAAGCTCAAGGTCGAGCAGGGTCTCCAATACGAGAAATCTCAAATTCTGGTGTCGTGCGGCGCCAAGCACTCCCTGTACAATCTCGCGGAAGCGTTGTTGGAGGAAGGGGATGAAATCATCATTCCGACGCCGTACTGGGTCTCATACTCCGATCAGGCGCTCTTGAACGATGCGACACCCGTGTTGCTGGCTACCAAGGAGTCCGAGGGATACGCCATTGATCCCGCGGCACTCGAACAGCATATCACCCCCAAGACCAAGGCGCTGATCATCAACAGCCCCTGTAATCCGACCGGTGCCACGTATGGACGCCGGATGCTCGAACGCATCGCCGCGATCGCCGTTCGACATCATCTTGTCGTGATCTCCGATGAGATCTACGAGAAGGTGCTCTACGACGGGGCGAGCCACGTCAGCATCGCTTCGCTGGGGCCGGAGATCGCGGCGCAAACCGTCGTCATCAACGGCGTCTCCAAGGCCTACGCAATGACCGGCTGGCGGGTCGGCTATGCGGCGGGGCCCAAAGATCTGATCACGGCAATGGGCAACATTCAAAGCCAGAGCACGTCAAACCCCTGCTCCATTTCCCAGAAGGCGGCCGTCGCCGCTCTGCGATTCGGCGAGCCGTTCACGAAGCAGATGGTGGCGGAATTCGATCGCCGACGTCGCGCGATTGTGGAGGGACTGAATGCGATTCCGGGCGTGTCATGCTCGATGCCTGGTGGAGCGTTCTATGCCTTCCCAAACATCCAGGGCGTCCTTGGGAAGCACGGTCCCACCGGCCCGGTCAACGCACCGACGGACCTCGCGAGCTATCTCCTCAAAAGCGCGCAGATCGCGGTCGTCCCAGGCGAACCGTTTGGCAGTCAGAGTCACATTCGCCTCTCCTATGCCACAAGCATGGATACGATCACGAACGGATTGAAGCGGCTGCGGGGGGCGCTGGAGAAGCTGGTGTAACGACAGAGAAGAACCGGTTACCGTAGGAGGATCACCTGTGCCGATTTATGAGTATCTGTGCGACAGCTGTTCGTATCAATTCGAAGTGAAACAAAGCATCAAGGACGACGCGTTGACCACCTGCGAGCGATGCGGCAAAGCTCTTCGCCGCCTCATTTCCTCGCCGGGCATCATGTTCAAGGGGAGCGGCTGGTACGTGACCGATTATTCGAACAAGCTGAAGCCGCCGTCCGAAGGAGAGAAACCTCCAGCCGCGGCCGGAGAGAAGAAAGAGAAAGAGACAGCTACCGGATCCTCGGCGGCGCCGCCAGCGAGTCCATCCACTGCGCCCGCGAGCGGCTCCTCGAGCAGCACACCGCCGGCTGCCAGCCCGTCCACGCCGAGTACATCGAACACGTCGAACACGTCGAACAAATAATCAGTCGAGCCCGCTAGTGCGCAGTCGGCGACTTTGTCAGCGTCTTTTTTTTCACGGGCGCCTTGCTCGCGGTCTTGACCGATGGCTTGGTCGCAGGCTTGACGGTTGCTGGCTTGGTGCTTGCGACTTTTGCGGTCGCCGACTTGGAAGACTTGACCAGGCGCTCCTGCAGCGACGTGACGCTGCTCTGCAGACTCGCGATCATCGCACTTTTGTCCCGATTGGTCCGAACGAGATCGTCGACCTGCGCTTGCAGATCATCCTTCGCCTTCATCAGCGACGTCATCTGCGTTTGCAGTTGGGCCTTCTCCGTCGTCACGGTCTGCAGTTCGGACCGGAGCTGTTCGATTTGCGTCTGTAGCGCGGGCGGCCAGTAATCGCATCCGGACAACATCGCCGCCATGACTATGCCCAACCCTACCGCGCGCCCCCCATGTCGCCCTCGACGGATTAGCATCGATCCCTCCTTTATATGGGCACTGCTGGCCCTGCTGTATACCACATTTAGGCGTTCTTGAGGAAAAATCCTCTGGCGGAAAGCGCGGCCTCGATGGCGCTTCGAGGGATGGCCCCCTCACGGACGATCCGCAGCGTCTCGTCGGCCTCGACGACCGTGGAAGGCAATCCGCCCGGCGTGGGCCCTGCGTCAATAATCACGTCTACGTTGGCGCCGAATGCCTGTTCCACTTCGCGCGCCGTGTGAGCCGGCGGAGTTCCGGTCCGGTTGGCGCTCGTTCCCGTCAGCGGGCCCACCTGCTGGAGCATCTCGCGCAACGGTCGACAGGAACTAAGTCTGATACCCACCCGGCCGGTTCCCGCGGTGAGCGCGGGCGGGACCGAGGCTCGGGCAGGAAACAGAATGGTCAAGGCGCCCGGCCAAAATGCCTCCATCAACACCGCGGCAGCGGACGGCACGTGCTCCGCGAGGGGCGCGAGATCTTTTGGCGAGCCGACCAACACGAGAATTGGCTTTCCCTCTGCCCGTCCCTTGACGGCAGACAATCGATCCAGGGCGGTCCGATCGAACGGGTTCACGCCAAGTCCGTAGAACGTCTCGGTCGGGATGGCAACGAGCCCACCCCGTAGAAGGACAGCTCTCACCTGTTGTCCGAGAGCATTGAGGGCGGTTGCGGAGTACGGAATGATCGAAGCCATAAGGAACCGGCGGGAGCCGGCTAGCCGTGCGGGGCGAGTGCTCGAGACGCAATGTCGTGGCGGTAATGACATCCCTTGAACGCGATCTGCTTCGCGCTGCGGTATGCCGCTGCCTGCGCGTCCGCCAAGGTGGCGCCTCGTCCGGTGATGCCCACCACGCGCCCGCCCGCGGTGACGATGTCCTTCCCGTGTCTCGCAGTTCCCGCATGAAAAACGATCGCGCTCTGAGGGTCGAGGCTGTCCAATCCGTGAATGGGTTCGCCGACATCATAGGGGCCTGGATAACCGGCGGACGTCATGACCACACACACCGCGTGCCCATCGTGCCACTCTACCTGCACCTGATCCAGCCGGTGTTCGACGACCGCTTCGAGGACATCGAGAAAATCCGTCTTCAGCAACGGGAGCACGACCTGCGTTTCAGGATCGCCCAGGCGGGCATTAAACTCCAGGACGTAGGGAACTTCGTGGACGATCATCAACCCGGCATACAATACCCCTTGAAAGGGGGAACCCAAACGCGACATGACGTCGACGATCGGTTGCAGAATGTCCCGCGTGACCTGTGCACGCAAGGCCAACGTGCCCAGCGGTGCGGGGCAATAGGCGCCCATGCCACCGGTGTTCAAGCCCGTATCGCCGTCGCCGATCCGCTTATGGTCCTGGGCGGGCAACATCGGCGAGACCGTGCGCCCGTCGGTGAACGCCATGATGGTCAGTTCCTCGCCCTGAAGGTATTGTTCGATCAGGACCTGCTTTCCCGCGTCGCCGAACACCGCCTTCTCCATCGAGTCGACGATGGCGCGACGTGCCTCCTCTCGCGTCTGGGCGATCAAGACGCCTTTGCCCTGTGCCAACCCATCGGCTTTGATCACAACAGGCAGCTCGTGATGGTCCACATAGGCGAGCGCCTCCGCCGGCTGGTCGAACGTCTTGGCGCGGGCCGTCGGAATACCGGCCTTTGCCATGATCTCTTTTGAAAAACTTTTGCTCGCTTCGAGCCGTGCAGCATTTTTCGTGGGACCGAAAATTTTCAGCTTCGACTTGCGGAATTCGTCGGCGATTCCCAGGGCCAACGGCGCTTCCGGTCCCACGACGGTGAGATCGATTCCTTCCTGTTGCACGAAGGCTTTTAAGCCCGCAATGTCGTCGGCGTTCATCGGCACACAGGTCGCGAGCGACTCTATGCCCGCGTTTCCCGGTGCACAGAAGAGACGAGGCTGGCGCGGGCTGTGGGCGAGCGTCCAGACCATTGCATGTTCGCGTCCTCCGCTGCCGACGACGAGAAGCTTCACGTGCCTTCCTCTGTTGAGTGTGAGAAGTCTGTCTCGAGGGTCTCAAACAGGTCATCCAACGAGGCCGCAAGGAGTGAGAGCTCCGAGACGTACTGAGCCAATGTACGTCGAGGGTCTCGAACGAGTGAGAACGAAGTTGGGGACCTGTTTCAGCATCCGCTCAATGGCGGAAGTGGCGCATGCCGGTCAGAATCATCGCTATCCCGTGTTCATCGGCCGCCTTGACAACCTCCGCATCGCGAATGGAGCCGCCAGGCTGGATGACCGCGGTAATACCGGCTTGTGCCGCCGCATCGAGACCGTCTCGGAACGGGAAGAAAGCATCGGACGCCATCACGCAGCCTTTCACCGGTAGCTGCGCCTTCATGGCCGCGAGCTTCACGCTATCCACGCGGCTCATCTGTCCGGCGCCGATGCCGATGGTTTGCCCGAGCTTGGCATAAATAATGGCGTTGGACTTGACGTGCTTACAGACCTTCCAAGCGAACGCGCAGGCAGCGTATTCCTCGTCCGTCGGCTTCCGAACGGTCGGCACGGGCAGCGTCCGCAAATCCGCCAAGGTCCCCAGGTCCCGATCTTGGACAATGAGACCGCCGACCAGTTTTTTCAAATCATAGCCTTCCTGCTTCACCTTCGTGAGAGATCCCACGTCGAGCAGTCGGAGATCCTTCTTGCGTTTGAGCTCGGCCAGCGCATCATCGGCGAATCCGGGCGCGATTACCACTTCGACGAATGTCGAGGTGATTTCTTTGGCCGCGGCGAGATCCACCGAACGATTGAACGCAATCACACCGCCGAACGCCGACACGGGATCGGTCTCGCGCGCCTTGACGTACGCGTCCACGGGTGTGGCACCCAGCGCCACTCCGCAGGGATTGTTGTGCTTGATGATTGCGACCGCCGTCTCGTCGTATTCCTTCGCTAATTCCAGGGCGGCATTGGCATCGAGGTAATTGTTGTAGGACATGGCTTTGCCGTGGAGGATCGTGCCTCGCGAGACGGACGGCTCGTTCGATTGACGTTCCCGATAAAAGGCGCCTTGCTGGTGCGGATTTTCGCCATAGCGCAAGATCTCGGCGAGATCGAACTGCAGTGAAAGCACCTTGGGAAACTTGACGTCGCTCTGGACCTGTTGTTCGAGGTACCCCGCAATGACACCGTCGTAGCGCGCCGTGTGCTGAAAGACTTTCATGGCCAACTCTCGCCGCAACGCCGGCGTCACCGTGTTGCCCTGCAGCGCCTTGAGCACCCGCGAGTAATCGGCGGGATCGACCACGACAACCACATCGTCATGGTTTTTCGCTGCCGACCGCAGCATGGAAGGGCCACCGATATCGATGTTTTCGATCGCGTCGTCGAACTGACAATTGGGTGTTGCGATCGTCGCTTCGAAGGGGTACAGGTTCACCACCACCATGTCGATCGGCCCGATGTGGTGCTCTTTCATTTCCTCGACATGAGCCGGCACGGATCGGCGCCCCAGCAATCCGCCATGGATTTTTGGATGGAGGGTCTTGACGCGGCCGTCGAGAATTTCCGGCGAGCCCGTGTAGGCCGCCACATCCGTCACCGCGACGCCTGCGTCGCGCAGGGTCTTGGCCGTGCCCCCAGTGGACAGGATCTCAGCACCGAGCGCGGCAAGCCCTTTTGCCAGATCGACGACCCCAGTCTTATCCGAAACACTGATCAATGCCCGCTTCATGCTGGCCATGAGACAACTCCTTGCATCGACTCGAGTTAATGATGAGCGCCGCGGAAGGATGGCGGAGGATAGCAAAGGAGGTGGACAAGTTCAACTCGGATGCCCCCCGCTTAGGCCAAACCCCAGGCTGGCTTGCTTCCGTGCGTTTGTGATACCGTGAGGTTCAAGTGATGCTTGCAATTGAATGGCTGATGCGCATGGAACGCAGGACCATTCTGGGCGGCGGGGTCTTCGCTCTGGCACTGTTGGCGCTCGTCTGTATTCCCCGTCACCTTCCGTTATCGGCCTCTCCGCCTGTACCGGTCCCGGCGAACTTTCATGCGCGACTTGAACAAGGCACGCTGATGCTCCGGGGATCCCTGCCGGACGCCGGCGCTCGTGATCGGATCCTCGAACGGGCCCGCGCCGTGTTCGGCCCGGCCCAGGTGCGTGTGCTCGATCAACTCACGATCGACGGCCGCATTGCTGCTCCCTCTTGGGTCAACCACTTACCGGCTGTACTTCCCGTGCTTGAACAGATGCAGGGCGTCCGCTCGGTGATGATCGACGGGCGCTTTCTCGTCCTGAATGGAGTGGTGCCGTCCGAACAGGCAAAGGCCAGCGTCTTGCGCACTGTCTCGCCCCTGCGTTCACTCGGCCTCGAGTTGGAAGATCATATGACGGTTGCCGCGCCGGCTGCGGCGACCCCGTCGCTGCAGGCGCGATTGAATGACTTGTTGGCCCGTAGCCAGATCGAGTTCGATTCCAATCAGGCCAGCTTGACGCCGCGGGGTCGAGCCGCATTGGACCGGCTGATTCCGGTGTTGACCCAGACGCCTCAGACGTCGATCGAGATTGGCGGCCACACCGACGGCTTCGGCGCACCGGATTATAATAAGGATCTGAGCCGGCGCCGGGCCGAAGCCGTGCGGGATTATCTCACCGCCCATGGGGTCAGCCATGAACTGACCGCCGTCGGCTATGGCGCAAGCAAGCCCCTGGCAACCGGCGTCTCGCGAGCCGCCTTGCAACGAAACCGTCGGATTGAGCTCCGCGTGCTGGAGACCACGCGATGATGGCTCTCGCCTTCCAAATGATCGTCTGCCTCCTCGTAGCCGCTGCAATCGGCGCGGCCGTCGGCTGGCTACTTCGGCACCGTTCGGCAGAGTCGCATGCCCATAGTCTTACTGACCTCGAAACGGAGTTGCGCGTCAAGGGCCAGGCGCTGGACACGGCAATTTACGAACTCAAAGTGAAAACTTCGGCTGTCATGGCGCTCGAATCCAAGGTGGCTTCGCTCGAAAGCCTCGGCCGATCCGCCCAAGAGGAACTGGCCTCCCGGCAGGACCGGATCGACCGCTTGCAGCAGGACCACAAGGAGAGTCAGGCCCGCACACAATCGTCGCAATCGGAGTTTCAGGCACAACTGGAGCGACTCGCCGATCAAGAAGCGACCTTAGCGGCATACGCCAATGAAGTCCGTCAGGCCAACGCTGCCCGCACCAAGGTGCAGGAGGAGCTTGCCGGCAAAGAGCAAGCACTTGTCGATCTCCAACAGCGGCTCGTTGAAGCGGACCGCGGGTATGATGAAGTCGAACGGCTCCGGACGAAGCTCGAGGAATTGGAACCGGCGCAGGGCCGTCTGCACTGGCTCGAAGTCCAGTTCAGCGAAAAGGAGGCCCATCACCGTCAGGCCATACACCGGCTCGAACAGGACATCGCCGCACGTGACCGCCGCCTCGCCGAGCAGGCGGAACTCACCCGATTACTGGAGGAGCGAGATCGTCACATCACCGCGCTCGAACAGCGCCTGGGCCATCTGCACGCGCTGCAAGCAGAGCTCGCAGGGCAGGCGAAGATCATGGGCGATCAAGAAGAGGAGATTTCCCGTCTGCGCAAACGGCTCGGAGAAGTCCGCGCTGCACTGCGCGTGCGGGAAGACGGCGCTCCGGTGCTCGCGCGGCCCAATGGCCCCGCGAATCAACTCAGCC
>JAICVE010000299.1 GCA_025935475.1 Nitrospira sp.
GGATCGCCGGATCGGCGAAGGAAATCAAAGGCGCAGTCAAGGAGATCGCAGGCAAGGCAGTCGGCGACGTCAAGCTCGAGTCGGACGGCAAGTCCGACAAGATCGAGGGCAAGATTCAAAACGCGATCGGCGGCCTTAAGGATACGCTCAAAGGGAAATAGGCGACAGACAGGGAGTTAGATCATGTCGATCGGGCTCATACTTATCATTATTCTGATCATCTTCTTGCTCGGCGGCTTCAGTGGCCGCTTTGGCGGCTACGGCTACGGCTACGGTCACGGCGGCGTCGGCGTCATCGGCATCATCGTCATCATCCTCGTCGTCCTGCTTTTGATGGGCCGGATTTGAACCGAAGACGCAAAGTCTGCTCCTGATCGAGGAGTCGCTGCGGAACTCGGACGGACTCTTGACCACGTCAAAGTCCCGAACGCGAAAAGGCCGAGGTCCTGGCAGTCTTCGCCGCGCACAAAGACGAGGTCATTGCCGGCTACGTCGGAGCCCACAAGAGCGGATGAAACGCCGGCTTATCCGCTCTTAGTCAAGGCAAAGGTCAATGGCCGGAACTTCTCCGAGATCGACTTGGCGGAGCTGCGTATGCGTGAACACTCTCCAAATGATCACATCGAACCCGATTTTGCTCTGTTGAATCGGGACCTCGCCTCGTATCGCGAACCTAACGCCATGCGCAGTGTGTTCGAACTCATGATTACGGCCGTGCCGTTTGTGCTCCTCTGGCTTCTGACATGGATGGCGGTAGACGCCCGTTATTGGATCGGTCTGCTTCTCGTCGTCCCGGCGGCGGGCTTGGTCGTTCGTCTCTTCATGATCCAGCACGATTGCGGACATGGGTCGTTCTTCCGTCGTCGGTCTGTGAATGATTGGGTCGGACGTGCCATTAGCGTGCTGACGCTAACGCCCTATGATTTCTGGCGCCGCACCCACGCGCTTCATCATGCGACCTCGGGCAATCTCGATCATCGGGGGATCGGCGACATCGACACGCTGACAGTACGCGAATATCTGGACCTACCCCGAGGGCGTCAGCTCCTCTATCGCATGTACCGGCACCCAATCGTGATGTTCGTCCTTGGCCCGGCGTATGTGTTCATCCTGCACTACCGGCTTCCGATCGCATTAATGCGCAGCGGTTGGCAGCCATGGCTCAGCACAATGGCAACCAATGTTGCAATCACGATTCTGTTCGCAATGATGATGTGGCTGGTCGGCGTAGCTTCATTCCTGATTGTACAATTGCCTATCACGCTTCTCGCGGCATCGGTCGGCGTCTGGTTGTTCTATATCCAGCACCAGTTCGAGGATACGTTTTGGGAGCACGACGACGATTGGACGCCCCAAGCGGCAGCGCTGCATGGCAGTTCCCACTATGATTTACCCGGCGTCCTTCGCTGGTTCACCGCCAATATCGGGGTGCACCACGTCCACCATTTGAGCAGCCGGATCCCGTACTACCGGCTTCCAGAAGTCCTCCGAGATCATCCGCACCTTGCTGTCTTGAGACGGCTTACGCTGCTCCAGAGCCTTCGTTGTATACGCATGGTTCTTTGGGACGAAAGGCGCAGGCGCCTCGTTTCCTTTCGCGAAGTTGACCGACGCGAAACCGTCCACGTCTCCCAGCGCAGCCCAATTCAATAGCTTTGCTGGCCGCAAATTCCAGCTCTTGTTCGTCAATCGATGTTCGAGCGCGAAGACGCGCGCTATCAATTCGGTCTTGAACGCCCGCCGCCCAATCTTTGCAGAGCGCGCGCGACCAATTCCAGTGGGGAGAGATGATGCTCTTGTGTCGTGCTAGGCCCTTCGCGCTTTTCGCGCACGAGTTGGATTTCGCCATCATGGAAACGTTCGAGACCCGGCCGGTGGCCGGCATGAATTACCATCGTGTGGGGCAAGAGATCGCGCATGTACTCCATCATGCGAAACTCGCTGAGCTCGTCGAGCGACGACGTCGGCTCGTCCATGATGAGGATATCGGGTGGATGGATCATCACGCGCGCAAAGGCCAGGCGCTGCTGTTCGCCGCCGGAGAGAACCACACTCCATTGCTCTGTTTCATCGATGCGCGGGATGAGGTGTTCGAGGCCGCAGCGACTGAGGATGTCTTGAATTTTCTCGTCTGGGGCCTTTTGCTCGGGGTGTGGATAGAGCAAAGCGGTGCGCAACGTACCAAGCGGAAAATACGGACGTTGCGGCATGAAGGCGATGTACGCGCCTTCGGGTCGCAGGATTTCGCCGCTTCCCCATGGCCACAGTCCGGCCATCGCACGAATGAGCGTGCTCTTTCCGGTTCCTGATTCTCCTTTCACAAGAAGTTTTTCGCCGGGCGAGATGATGGCCTCCGCGCCGTCGATCATCAGTTTGCCGTCGTGCAATGCGATGTTGAGATGACGAAGATGCACGCGCTTGTCCGGGCTCACACCCAGCTTGATCGTCTCGCCTTGGCCGATCGGGCCGAGACTGGCTTCCAGACGGTTGATCGCATCAGACAGTTGCGTCACGCGGTGCGAGGAGGCAAACCAATCGGCCAGCCGCAAGGCATTGTCGGCGAGCCAGTTGAGTGCGAGCTGGACCTGCACGAAGGCAGTGGCGGCTTGCATCAGCGAGCCGAGCGTCATCTCGCCTGCGAGATATTTTGGTGCTCCGAGCAGAAGCGGGACGACGGGGGACAGAATGAGGTTCGCGCCATTCAGCCACATCATTCGACCCTGCCAAACGATCACGCCGAACCATCTCTGGACTAAATCGACGAAGGTCACCTCCAGCCGCTCGCGCTCGTCGTCGTCACCGCCAGTCAACGCGATGTTTTCGGCATTGTCCTTCACACGAGTTAGTTCGTAACGCAGCTGTGCTTCTCCGGCGGCCTTGTCCTCAACGCGGCGCACCAGCCGTCGGCCCAGCAGGAACATGGCGACCGTCGTGATTGACGAATAGATGATGCAGGCGAAGACCATGTAGCCGGGAATGGAATATCCCGCGACGGTCAGGGAACCGCCGACGATCCAGAGAATGCCGATGAAGGAGATAGCGGCTAGCAAGGCGTTTAGGACGCCGAGTGAAAAATCGACCAGAAGTTCGATCGCGATCCTGCAGTCCTCCGCGATGCGCGCCTCGGGGTTGACGGCCTCGGTGTGCACGATGGTCAGTTGGTAAAAATGCCGGTTCGCGAGCCAACGATTGATCAATGCATGCGTCAGCCACTGACGCCAGCGTACCTGCAGACGCATGCGCGCATGCAGAAGCCCAACGGAAAATGCTGCAGAAAATAGTGCCAACACCAGAACAAGACCAAGACCGAGGATGACGGCTTGCGTGTTCTTCTGTTCGAGCGCGTCAAAGAAGAATTTATACCAGCGATTGACCGCAAGGGCTGCGCCGAGATTGGCAAAAAGAAAAACCATGGTCGCGGACGTCAGAAGCCATGCCAGCCCTCGCGTTGCGCCGCTCCAGAACCCAAGCGAAAGGCGAAGAAATGGCTGAGACCGGCTCGAACGTGCTCTGTTTTCCGATGCTTGGCTCACGGAAATCTCGTGATCAATGGAAAGACCGGCCCAATTCTCTCCATCGCATGGATTCGACCAACATCTACAAGATGGCGGCGGGAGTTACGAAAGACAAGTCTTCGCGATAGCTGCGGGGACGGAGAAGATTCAATGCTGCCTGCATTCAGCTCCACTCCGGAGTCATTGCTGCAGAGCCGGAGGTCCTTCGTACTGTTCATCGCGCCGAAACATTTGGCTCGTAGCTCGGAACCGGCTAGGGGTGAATAGTGACACGTGGACATCGATGCGGTGTTGAACATGGCACCTACCGATCAGGAAACCGAGGTCGTGCCGCCGGCAGAAGAGCCGGAGGAATTGCCCCTGCCCTCAGATCCGAAAGTCACATTCCTTGGTGGTCTATTCGTCCTTGCGCTACTGGCGACAGCCTATGTCGCGAGCGAGATCGTGTTGCCATTGGTATTCGATATCATTCTTAAGCTCCTGCTGCAGCCGGGCATGCGCCTATTGGAGCGATTGCA
>JAICVE010000360.1 GCA_025935475.1 Nitrospira sp.
ACTATTGCGACATCGGCGTGTACGCCGATGCGCGCGCCGGCTGGATCGTGACCGTGGCAGCGCTCGACAATCTCGTCAAGGGTGCGGCGGGTCAAGCGATCCAAGCGATGAACCTGATGCTCGGACTTCCTGAAGAAATCGGCTTAACCGCTCCGGCCGCCTATCCCTAATCTTCCCCATCCTGCGATGCACACATCGGCATGAGCCAGCACGACTCCCGAGGCATTACGGCGCCGCTGGGCTTTCGCGCCGCTGGCATGCATTGCGGCATCAAAAAACCCGGCTTGCTCGACCTTGCGCTCATCGTTTCCGAAGTCAGCGGCCCGATCGCCGGTGTCTTTACCACCAATCAGGTGGTCGCAGCGCCGGTGACGCTCGACCGCCAACATTTGCGGCATGGTCTCGGCCGGGCCATCCTCATCAACAGCGGAAACGCCAACGCCTGCACCGGCCGCCTGGGCATGGCCGCAGCGCGCAAGACTGCAGCGCTCGTGGCCCGCAGCGTGGGCAGTCCCATTCACGAAGTCTTCATCGGCTCGACCGGCGTCATTGGCCGCGCGCTACCGGTCGACCGTATCGTGAAGGCGCTGCCGGCACTCTTCGACCAACTCAGCAGCCGTGGCGGTGCTCAGGCAGCCCGTGCCATTCTCACGACCGATCTCAAGCCGAAATCGGTGGTGCGACGCACGCGGATCAACGGTTGGACTGTGACCGTTGGCGGCATGGCCAAAGGCTCCGGCATGATCCATCCGGACATGGCTACGATGCTGGCATATCTCACGACCGATGCGTCGATCACGCGGACGGCCCTGCAGCGAGCACTCACCCAGGCAGTCGATGCCTCGTTCAATTGCATCTCGGTGGACGGAGACACGAGCACCAACGATACCGTGCTCTGCCTCGCCAACGGCATGGCGGGCAACCGTCAAATCCGGGAAAGCACCCCGGCGTTCCGCCGGTTTGTGACGCTTCTGACGGAGGCCTGTCAACCGCTGGCCCTTGCGGTCTGCCGCGACGGAGAAGGCGTGACGAAAGTCGTCAAGATCGATGTGACCGGCGCGGGCAGCTTGGCGCAAGCCCGAGCCGTGGCCCGCACCATCGGGACCTCCAACCTCGTCAAAACCGCACTCTTTGGAGAAGATGCCAATTGGGGCCGGGTGATGGCAGCCCTTGGCCGTGCCGGCGTGCCGGTCGATCCAACGAAGGTCAGCCTCTCGTTCGGAGGTGTAGCGATGGTACGCCGCGGGGTTGGCCTAGGGCCAACCGCAGAACGGCGGATTGCCAAGGTATTTCAGCGCAAAGAGTTCACGATGAGGGTGGGGTTAGGCCAAGGAACCCACCGCGCGTATCTCTGGACGACAGACTTGTCCTACGACTACGTTCGGATCAACGCAAGCTATCGAACATAGGAGAGATTTTCTTGAATCGAATCTTGTAAAGCGCCCCCCATTGTGCTAACGTTCCAAGGCTTCGGGCTAACGTTCCAGGCTCCCTCTTCCGTGAAAGCGCGCAAGAGGGAAATTTATCAAAATATACATCGACGTCACTGACGTCGCTTGGCTTGAGAATAAGGGGCATGCCCCCTCGCCTATTGGCGCTCTGCGAGCCTTGAGGGGAGGTGAAGGTATGGGAGTTGTTTCAATCAAGGAATTGTTAGAAGCCGGTGTGCACTTTGGCCACCAGACGAACCGCTGGAACCCAAAGATGAAGAAGTTCCTCTTCGGCGAGCGCAACGGCATCTATATCATCGATCTGCAGCAGACGGTCGCGAGAATGGAACAGGCCTATGCCTTCATCCGAGACACCGTCGCCTCGGGGCAATCCGTGCTGTTCGTCGGTACCAAGCGCCAAGCGGCGGAAATCCTCCAAGAAGAGGCGGTCCGCGCCAACATGTTTTACGTGAATCAACGCTGGCTGGGCGGCATGCTGACCAACTTCCAGACTATCCGGCGCAGCATCGATAAGATGAAGAAACTCGAGGGCATGCTGGCCGATCCTGCGCAGCACGGGCTCACCAAAAAAGAAATCTCGCAAAAACAGAAAGAGATCGTAAAGCTGCAGAAGTTCTTGACCGGCATCAAGAACCTGCGTGGCCTGCCGGGCGCCGTGTTCGTGCTCGACACACGCATCGAGCGGATCGCGGTCCAGGAGGCGAGCAGGCTGGAAATCCCGGTCATCGCCATCATCGACAGCAACTGCGATCCCGACAACATCACGTACCCGATTCCCGGAAATGACGACGCCATTCGTTCGATTAAGCTCATTACGTCGCGCATCGCCGACGCCTGCATCGAGGGCGCCCATTTGCGCACGCAACGCGACGAGGCTGAATTCCAGTCGAGTCCCGCCGGAGAGGACAAAGCCGCGACCGTGTCGCTGGCTGCCGCCCCTGCGTCATAGCCCCGGATCGAGCGACTGCACGACATTCATCACGTGTGAAGAAGAAGGATTGATGACGCATGGCTGGAGCAAGTTCGTTAGTCAAGGAACTGAGAGAGAAAACCGGTGCCGGCATCCTGGATTGCCAGAAGGCGTTGCAGGAAACGGGCGACGACATCAACAAGGCGATCGACTACTTGAGGCAGAAGGGCCTTGCCGCCGCGCAGAAGAAATCGGGCCGCGAAACCAATCAGGGCTTGATCCACGCCTACATCCACATGGGCGGCAAAATCGGCGTACTGATCGAGGTCAACTGTGAAACCGACTTCGTCGCGCGCAATGAGGAATTCAAAGCCTTCGTGAACGATCTTGCGCTGCAAGTCGCCGCCGCCAAGCCGTCGTACGTGAAGCGCGAAGACATTCCCAAGGACGTCGTCGACAAGGAGCGGGCGATTTATGAGGGGCAGGCCAAAGAGATGGGCAAGCCGCCCGCCGCGTGGCCAAAGATCGTCGACGGCAAGCTGGAGAAGTTCTATCAGGAAAGCTGTCTGATGGAACAGGCGTTCATCAAGGACCCGGCCGTCATGGTGAAGGACCTGCTCGCCCAGAAGATCGCCAAGATCGGCGAGAACATGAACATCCGCCGCTTCACACGCTATCAACTAGGCGAAGCATGAGCCCTGCAAAATACCGGCGCATCCTCCTCAAGGTCAGTGGAGAGATGTTGGCCGGTGAGCAGGGCTACGGCATCCAGCCGTCCATCCTCGAAGGCCTCGCTACCGAAATCGCCGAGGTCGTCAAACTCGACACCGAAGTCGCCGTCGTCATCGGCGGCGGCAATATCTTCCGCGGCATCGCCGCCAGCGCCT
>JAICVE010000188.1 GCA_025935475.1 Nitrospira sp.
AATCGATACCGCCGGTATTGATTTCGATACGTGGATTTCTCTCCATCCTTCTCAGGCCTAACCCCATCAGCGATAGATCAACAATTTAGGATTCTTGAGTAAGGCAGCGATTCCGCGCTGGACGTGGCATGTCTGTTGCTGAGCCGGTTCTGCACAGCGATGCACCATGACCACGAGGATGAATCATTCCAAAGAATTGGCAAGAAGCGGCGCAGAACTTGGACGCGCCGGCGGATCGTGCCCATCCGGCGGCCCTCCGTCGCCCCGTTTCTCTGCCATCGAGGCTGCGGGCCTGCACTTCGGCCCGCAGCCTTCTTCTGAAGGCAAACTCCCGTGGCAAAGGGTGAGCAACAAACAACCGTCTTCCCTATCACCATGTGAGGAGGAATCCATGCCGACGACGACAACGACCCCAGGCCCCATCGAGAGCCAACTCCGTCGTGGCGGAGCTGTCACAAGCCTTGTCACCGAGAAGAGTGAAAAACCCCGGATGGTACGGCTGACAGTCAATCTGCCATCCCATCTCATTGAACAGATGCGCGACGCCGTGTACTGGACGCCGGGACTCACGTTGGCGTGGATGATCGGGCGAGCGGTTCGCGCTGCGCTGGCAGACTTGGAAACCATTCATCAAGGACCGTTCCCCAGACGGTTGAAGCCGCTGCGTGCAGGGCGGCCCCGTCTGGTCGGTCAGTCCATGAATGTCCGGCCGTCGGGAACTGGCGAGAGTGACGTCCCGGGGAAGGGCATCGTCAGCGGGCCTGTGGTCACGAGGAACTGATCGATTCGCTCGAGAGCCCTACATCAGCGTGCTTTGGGAGGAGAGGAGAATGCCCGCTTGAAGACACCGCGAATGCCGAAATAGGCGAATGAATCTTTGAGGTTGGAATACAATCGCTTCAAGGGACCCATGTCGGGATTGGTCACGTATTCCATCGTCAACGCGATCCGCTCCTCTCCTTGTCCCAGCGGCGTCACGGCATGCCACAGTTTGTCGCCGTTGAAGATCACCATGTCGCCGGGCTCGGTGACTAATTCCAACGTTCGTGGCATCTTGCCGGGAACGTCCTTGAACAGTTCGCAGACCAGCTTGCACTGCGTCGATCTGTCGACCAATCCCATCAGAATTGTATAGCGGGCCCCTTTGTAATAGCTGGTGTCGTAGTGAAACCCGATATGGTCACCGGCCTCCGTGTAATAGTACAGGGCGCACGCGTGCGGATCATTGTCCGGACAGAGCATGAGCTTGGCGTCGGTGATTCGGCTGAGAAACGCCAGAAATGCCGGTGAGCGATACAGATCAAGAAAGAGCGGGGCTTGTTCCTGCACCGCGTAGTAGCTCACGCTTCCGCCCTTCTTGTGGCCGGGAATGTAATTGCGATTCAGCTGATGCTTGACCCCCTGCGCCTGAGGCACGAGCGTCGCTTCGACGAAGTCGCGCGGAAGAAACTGGGGGATGACAATGAACTCGTTCTGCTCCCAATAGTCTCGAGATAATCGATCAACGTCCAGCCTGGCGATGGCCTGTTCCGTCGCCTCTGCGACCGAGCCCAAGACTGCTGTACTCATCGGTGATCGCTGTCCTGCTGCCATTGTTATCCCGTTAAGGCTGGGTCAGCACCGGCGCCTTGACGACTTCGACATCGGGTGGAAACTTGGGGACAAACAGGTCGTCATCCAACCCGATATTCGATTGCAGGGAAGAAAATTCGAAATTCGACACGTTCCCGCTGACCTCATGCAGGGAAAGGCTTCGAATAAAATACGTTTTCGGGAAGACTTCCACGACGATTCTCTGCACCGTCCCATGCGCCTCCGCGTCATGCGACTTCGGCACCAGCGTCACGAGCCTGATGCCTCCCACGCCACGGCTTTTCCCCGGAGTCGGTTCGGCCTCGAAGGAGGCATCGAGCTTCGCCGCCCCCTGAAGCAGCTCCAGCGGCGCTCGGGACGCAGCCATGTGAGTGAGTTTTCCGACCAGGACCTGCTTGTGCTCCGGCACATAGACTTTAACGTCGTCTCCTTGGACATAAATGTCTTCGGCGGAAGGGTCCAGATAGTTCCAGCGCAAGCGGCCGGGCTTCTTGATGTACACCTTTCCGGACGAGGTCATCGGCCGTTCAAATCCTTCGATCGTCGTCTTCTGCGTGAAATCGGCCTGGAGGTCCTTCGTCTTTTCATAGCGCGCTTGCAAGCGCTTCATCACTTCCCGGACTTCCTTGCGTGCCTGCTCGTCGCCACCCTCCTCTCCCAAGACGGGATACGAAACGCTCACCGCGAGCACGGCGCCGATGGCCAGCACCCCCAGCCTCATCATTCGTGGGCATCCCCGACCGGCCCGCGGCGCCCGATCACTTCGCGGCGGCCATCGCGTCCGGCAGCACCGACCAACCCATCGGCTTCCATCTGCTCGATCATTCGGGCCGCCCGTGGATACCCCACCCTCAGCCTCCGTTGAATGAGAGACGCGGAGGCTTGTCCGGTCGACAGCACCAGTTCCTTGGCCTGCTCATAGACTTCGTCCTGCGCTTCCTCCTCCTTCACCTCTTCCTGTTTCAAGGACTGCAATTCCTGATTGTAGCTCGGCAAGGCTTGTTCTTTGACGAATTCAACCACGCGGCGGACGTCGTCGTCTGACACGAAGGAGCCGTGCAGGCGCATCAAGCGGCCCGTGCCGGAGGCGAGGTAGAGCATGTCGCCTCGGCCCAACAACGCTTCCGCGCCATTGGCATCGAGAATAGTCCGGGAATCCGTTTTCGAAGAAACTTGAAACGCGATACGCGCCGGAAAATTCGCCTTAATCAACCCCGTCAGCACGTCGACGGAAGGACGCTGAGTCGCCAGCACGAGATGGATGCCGGAAGCGCGCGCCATCTGTGCCAGCCGCGCGATCTTGTCCTCGACGTCCTTCGGCGCGACCATCATCAAATCCGCAAGTTCGTCGATCATGACGACGATGAATGGCAGGGGTTCCGGTGGAGTCGGCGGCGGCATGAACGATCCGGGGTTGCCGTCCTGAATTGCCGTTTCCCCGGCAGACAGACGTTCCTCTTCCGAAAGAAAGCGCATCGGCAACTCCGGCTGATCCGGCTTGCCATCTGCTCCGGCCTCGGGAAGCACGCCTTGGGCGCCGGCCACCTTGCGGTTGTAGGAATCGATGTTGCGGACTCCTGCTTCCGCCAGCAATTTATACCGGCGCTCCATTTCCTGCACGACCCAACTCAAGCCGCGGGCCGCAGATTTCGGGTCGGTAATGACCGGCCGCAGCAGATGGGGAATCCCGTCGTAGGTCTGAAATTCCAGCATTTTGGGATCGATCAAGAGCAGTTTCACTTCATTGGGTTTTGCCGAGAGCAAGATGCTGATCAGCATCGTATTCAGACTGACGCTCTTGCCCGCACCGGTGGCGCCGGCGACGAGGAGATGCGGCATGGTTTTCAGATCAGCCGTAACGGGGGCGCCGAAAATGTCCTTTCCGAGCGCCAGCGTCAGTTTGGACCGAGCCCGTGTGAAGGCATCGCTCGTCGCGACTTCCTTCATCGACACCGTTTCACGCTGCGTATTGGGCACTTCGATCCCGACGACCGACTTGCCGGGGATCGGTGCCACGATGCGCAAGCTGATGGCTTTCATCGCCAGGGCCAAGTCGTCGGCCAGGTTCACAATCCTCGCCACCTTTGTCCCGGGTGCCGGCTCGAACTCATACATGGTCACCACAGGTCCAGGGCGGACCTCGGTGACCCGGCCTTCGATACCAAAGCTCAACAGCGCCTTCGAGAGGATGTCGGACTGGGTCTTGAGCTCGTCGTCGGTAATGCGGGCCAGGACGCCCGATGGGTCGGTCAACAATTCGTCCGCGTCCGGCAAGTGGTAATCGCCGGCGTCTTCGGTCTTGCTCGAGATCGCCGCCTCTGGTTCAGGTTCGTCGACCTCGACCGGCTCTGGTGGCATCGCCGCTCGCGGCAGGACCGCCACTTCAGCAGGAGTCGTCTCCTCCGGCTTCGGCAGCGCCTCTTCGATGACCGACCGGATGGATTTCGTCCGTTTCGGCTTGGCGGGCTTCGGCGCTTCTGCCTCTACCTCGTTTGTCCGCTCGGGAATCAACCCTCTGATGCCCGCGAACGCCTTCTTGCCTCTCTCAGACGCTTGGACGGCCAACTGCGCGAGCGAGACCGGAGCCGTAAAGAGCAGCGCGACGACGAACCCGGAAATGATGAGGATATGAGCACCGGTGTTGGCGAAATAGGCCCGGAGTCCGTCGGCCAGCAGTTGTCCGAACAGTCCCCCCGCCTGCCCTCGGAACACCATCCCGCTGGAAATCGTGGGCACGGCTGCGACCTCGAGATGGAGCAGCCCGCTCAGGAACAAGAGTGCCGCGAGCGAGGCGCCGGCATTGCGCAGCCGGATCGAAAGGTCGCTCTGAGTGAAGCATCGGGCGCCGAGAAGTCCCAGAAGCAGCGGAAACAGATACGCGGCGCCTCCGATCAGAGAAAAGAGCAATGATGAAAAGACCGCGCCAGCCGAGCCGATCAGATTGTGCGTCGGCGGTGTTGTCGTGGCGCTCGATGTCGCCACGACCTTGGGCTCGCCGGGCACGAAAGACAGCAGACTCAACAGCGTCAGGAGGCTAAGCGCCACCAGAATGACGCCGATGACTTCACGCTTCAGATGGGAAGGGGGAGCTGGGACGCGACGGGCCTCGCCCCGCTTGGCCGAGCTGGTTACGCCCATGCGCGGGATGCTAACACAGGGGGTAGGCCAATTCAAACAAACGTCACGGCACTTTCACGGTCAGAAGACGTTGCGGCGAGCCAGCTGACCGGTCAGTTCCATGAATTGCTCGATCGTTAACGTCTCGGCGCGGACGGTCGGAACCAACTTCATCGCCGCCACTGCCTCGGTCACGATCGGCGCCTTATATCCTTCGTCGCGAAGCGAATTCACCAGAGTTTTCCGGCGATGGGCAAATGCGGCTTTCACGAGGGCCGTAAAGGCCGGCTCTTCATGCGGAGGGAGCATCGCCTCCGGTCTTGGACGCACCACGACGACGGCGGAACCGACGTCCGGTCGCGGCCGAAAACAATTGGCCGAAACCTTGAAGGCCTTTCTCACGTCGGCCGCATATTGCATCATGACCGACAGAACACCGTAATCGGCGTCACCGGCCTTCGCCACGAGGCGGTCGGCGACTTCATTTTGCAGCATCAGCACCAAGCGTGGAAACCGGCGGCGCTGCTCGAGCACCTTGAAGAGGAGCGGGGTCGAAATGTAGTACGGCAGGTTCGCGACCACCACACCGGCCGGCAGGGTTTCGAACGGATGGATCAGGGCGTCCGCACAGATCACCTCCACATTCTTCCAGTCGGTTTGGCGCACTTGCAGCAGCGCACACAGTTCGGCATCAATCTCGATCGCCACCACGCGACGGGCTGCACGAGAAAGCGCGTCCGTCAAGATGCCTCGGCCCGGACCGATTTCAAGCACCGTGTCGTCCGGCGCGAGTTCCGCTGCGGCGATGATTTTTCGAACGATGTTCTGATCGATTAGGAAATGCTGTCCGAGGCGCTTGTTTGCCGGAGGGAACGGCGCTGGCACCTATGAGCCTCCGTCCGGAGGGCGTTGAGCGGCTTTGGAGAGCTGCTGCCCCAACGCGTTGAGCGGCAGGCGGAAGCAATCGACCAGATCAGTAAACTCCTCAACGAGATCATTGGTGAACACCATGCCCGGTTGCAGACGGGCGAACTCCTGCGCGGCTTTCTCGCCGACCGACTCGGTTAGCAGGGCAATCGTCCGGACACGCCATTTGGCGACCCGTTCGGTCCCGGCCACGGTGTTGAGCGACATCTCCATCGTGTCCTGGTAAATCGAATCCAGTTCCTTGAGTTGGTGCTGGATGACTAACAGCGCTTTGTTCGGATCCATGGGCATGATCGGGTGGTTCTCCTATGAAGACGTGTGGGCAGCTCGTCGCTTCTGCGCGAGCCTG
>JAICVE010000489.1 GCA_025935475.1 Nitrospira sp.
CACAGGGTTGAGATGTGTATCTGCAAGGTGCGTGAGGGCATAGGTTCGCTTTTGAGGATAATGGGGGATCACGTTAGCGGTTGAGAATGCAATAATGAAGTCACCGCTGCCGTGGCGGGCTGTTGAGCCGGTTCTTGCCAATCCTAATGCGGCTCGCTTGGCGAGTCTATTCAGTTGTCTTCCATCAAGTGGCGCGTCCGTTGCCACGACAATGATGATTGAACCTTCGCTCTGGCCGGGCTGGGGAGGCGGGCCTGCAGCCGACCCATCGTAGAGCCGTCCGACCGGAACCCCGGAGACCACCAGCTCCGGTTTCCGCCCATGGTTCGCGTTGACTAAGACGCCGACCGTATAACCGCCTTCTGACTCCGGCAGGGTCCGAGAGGCGGTGCCGATTCCTCCCTTGAATCCGTATGAGACCATGCCGGTCCCCGCTCCCACAGTGCCTTCTTTTACCGGCCCGCCGACGGCGCTGTTCAGGGCGTTCACGACGTCTGCTTCCGCAACATGACGGCCTTGTATGTCGTTCAGGCGGCCGTCATCACATTCTGCCACCACCGGAGTCAATGTATCGTCGGTGATTCCGATTTCCGGGTATTGCGAGATCATCCAGCTCATAACGCCGTTGGCTACGCGCGGTACATTCAGCGTGTTGGTCAGGGCGATGGGATATTCGAGAAAGCCCGATTCAGCTACCCAGGCCAAGCCGGTCATCTCTCCTGTGCCGTTGAGTACAAAGGAGCCGGCAGGGACTTTTTGATGCCATACGTCATCCCGGGGAATCACGACGGTGACGCCGGTGCGGATCGGTCCAATGCCTGCCTTCAGCGCCCCTTCGCCCGCGATGAGAGTGGTGTGGCCGACTTTTACTCCTGGAACATCCGTGATGGCATTCAATGGGCCGGTCGGATAAGTTCCCACCACGATGCCAAGCTGCCTCGCCCGCAAACGAGGTTCTTCCTGATCGCTTGCATGCGCCTTCATACAGGACATAAGCAGGCAGCACAGCACCAACAGAAGAGCCTGCTGTCCAACAAGCCGACGATCAATCATGAATCATCATAGACTGCATAGAGTGTGTCTGAATTCGCTATGGCTTGAGCAATTCGAGCCCCGGCAAAAAGGGAAGTCGTATGGACCATATAACGGGCCGGTCCGAAGCGGCAATTCGATCGCTACGCATTAGTCACCGTACGGCCACAACTTGAAGCGTGACGAGTTTTGATGAAAGGCGAACGAAATCTCTTGCACCACAAATTGTGAATCGCAGGCCACTTCAAAGACATTGGTTGCGGCCCCACCGCCGCCGAGAACGAGATCCGGAGAATAATAGGGAATGACAAATCGGAGTCCCCATCCAAAATCCACGCGCAGATATCTGGTGTCAATGAAATGATATCGAGCCACCAGCCGATTCTTGAGATTGAGAATCTCATCTGGCGCGCCAAGTTCTTTCGCAACGTCGGACAGTGGAGTTTCACCCTTTTTGATAAAGTCCACTTGTTCCTCGACAATCGGTTGGTTCAGAGTCAGCCGCTGCCAAATAATCGGGCCTCTCATACAGCCTGGGACAGACATGATGACGACTAGCAGAGCTAAAGAGACAATTACATGTCGCATCGGTGCGCCCCTGTTAATCGCCGAACGGCCAGAACTGCATGTCGGGGGACGGTTTCTTTTTCCCCACGACAATGTCCTCTACGATCCCCTTCCCATCCAAGAACACAAACACGTCTTCGCTCATGATATTCGTTCGTGAAAAGATGATGATCAAACCAGACTTCATATCGAAGTGATAGTAGTGAAAGATTTCGTGACCGTTGACCTCGACTATCCTATCCGGGGCTCCCAGCAGTGATGCGACCTCCGCTCGTGTCGTCGTGCCTTTCTTGATCGAGGAAAGATCCAGAGGCTGGACTTCCTCTCCGTAAGTGCCTCGCACGAACGCACAACCTGCGGTAAGAATGGCGACCGCGAGGA
>JAICVE010000219.1 GCA_025935475.1 Nitrospira sp.
GGCTTAACCATAGCAACGAGTCAGGCAGCCAGCTTTGCCCGGCGGGGATATTGGTACGTACAAGCCATTTCGTCCACTGGTCCAGTGCAATGATCAACGTCGCAATGGTAAAGATTCCCCAATAATTCTCAAATACTTTCTTCACATTTCACCTCAAAAGAAATCGCACCATTCTACCATTACTCATGGACATACACCCGCGGGATGCGCGCGCTGATGTTCGTCATGAGTAATGTGTTGCAGGGATTGGCCACGGTCCTGGACACCGTGTTGTGGCTCTACATGTGGGTCATCATTGCCAGGGCCTTGATTTCCTGGGTCAATCCAGATCCGTGGAATCCCATCGTGCAGTTTTTGGAGCGTGTCACGGAGCCGGTACTTGCGCCGATTCGCCGGTGGATCGGATGGAGAATGGGCATCGATCTTTCGCCGATCATCGCCATTCTGATCATCAGTTTTCTACAAATCGCGGTCGTCAAAACGTTGAGCGATTTTGCACATCAGATGAATTGATGCGAAGGGGGGCGCCATGAAAATCACACCGCTGGACATCCAACAGACTGTCTTCAGGACGGCCTTCCGGGGCTACGACAAGGAGGAAGTCAATCGTTTTCTGGAGGAGATCGCCGAAACCGTCGAGGAGTTGAACCGCGAGAACGCGGTCCAGCGTGAGAAGATCGTGTTTCTCGAGCAGCAATTGACGGAATTGAAGCGCACCGAGGCGACGCTCTCGAATACGCTCGTCTCAGCTCAGTCGCTCGCGGAGGACGTGAAGCGAAGTGCCCAGCGTGAGTCCGAGCTGGTCATCAAGGAAGCCGAGTTGAAAGCGGGTGAAATGATCCGTCAGGCTCGGGTCGAACTCTCCAATACCCAGCGGGATCTGTCGGCCCTTCAGAAGCAACGCTTGTTGATGGTGGAACGCTTGCGGGCGACCTTGCGCACGTACGAGCGCATGCTCGAGGTCGAGGAGCAAGAGGCTTTCCATGATGGTGCGACCCACGCTGAGCACAAGCTGGAGGGAGAGTCGAGCCCGGCATTGTAACCGCATGTCCAGCAGGCGTTACCCACCGGTTGTCTCGTTCCCTCCTGCACACCAGCCCCCCGCCGCTTGTCTCTGTGACCCCCCGTGGTCCACGCCGGCTGCGGCGTCCACACGCCTCCCTTCGACGCCCCGCGCTGTTCCGAGATGAATGACATTGGCATTATCCAAGCTGCCATGGATCAGGCTGTGCGAGACGGCGTTTTTCCCGGTGGAGTGTTGGCAGGACGGTTGGACGGCGAGATCAGAATCCTCGTGGTTGCCGGGTACCTTTCTTCCGAATCTGCTGCTCAACCGGTCCAACCATCAACCGTCTATGATCTTGCATCGTTGACCAAACCCCTCGCGACAGTGACGTCAGTCCTCCTGCTCGTGCAAGCGGGAAAACTCAAGCTCGATGTCGCCGTGGGGGACGTGCTCGTCGAGCTGAAGCATGCGCCGATCGGGGTCGCGTCCGTCCGCGACTTGTTGAGTCATCGCTCAGGGTTGGCTGGCTGGCGTCCGCTCTACGAACGGCTGGATGCCGAAGGATGTGCCTGGGGCCGGGCAGAACCAAGCGTTGTGAGGCAGTCGGTACTGCGCCTCATCGGCAAGGAATCACTGGTGTCCCAGGTGGGTGCGCAGAGCCTGTACAGCGATCTGGGGTTTATTGTGTTGGGCTGTGCCGTCGAAAGAGCAAGTGGCCTCTCCTTGGATGAGTATTTTTACGAGGCGGTCGCCCGGCCCCTCGGGGTGAACACGCTGTTCTTCACCCGCACCCGGGCGGCATCCCCTCAATCTCGACTCAGTCGGCCGGATGTGATCATCGCACCCACGGAATGGGATGATTGGAGACAACGCATCCTGAAAGGGGAAGTGCATGACGAAAATGCCGCAGCGATGGGCGGTGTCGCGGGACATGCCGGCCTATTTGGAACTGCGGAATCTGTACTCGCCGTCTCGGGTGCATGGCTAGCGGGTTACCATCGAGACCGATCCATCCTGGATCCGCAGCTTGTTCAGGAATTCACCACAAAGCAATCGCATCCTCAGCCATCGAGCTGGGCCTTGGGTTGGGATACGCCGACGGCACCCTCCTCCTCCGGAACTCATTTCTCGCCCGAGTCCTTCGGTCATCTCGGATTCACTGGCACGTCTCTCTGGATTGATCCACGGAGAAAATTGGAAGTGGTGTTACTGACGAACCGGGTGCACCCGAGCCGAAGCAACGACGCCATTCGGGCCTTCCGGCCCCTCATCCACGATCTGGCCTATGGGGTATTGACCCGCGCCCAGAGTCACCCGCGATCAGGGTATTCGATCCAGGTTTCTTTTTCGGCGAGATATTTGGAGCCCTTGAAATTTGCCCGTGTCCTGAGCCGGATAAAGCCGAAGGCCTGGAGTTTTTGCACCAGTTCCGTGACGGCGGCAGCGATCGTAGGATGCGATTGGCCTTCCACGGTTAGAGCCTCGTACATGGCCCTGGCTTGGTAGCCAGACGGCGTGCGGTTGACGAGAACGGCCCGGTTGAAGTAGCGGTCGCTTGGATCAACGCCTTCCAACTGATGTTTCTCGACCAGCCCGTCTCGTTTGAACAGTGAAGCCAGAGCATTCATCGACTCCTCCGTATGCCTCCGAAGAGGCTGCAGTATAGGCACATCCGAAGCTGACTGCAAGCCGTTGACTTCATTGTGGTGTCCACCTATTATTCCGTGCTCGTCGCGGTTGCCGCCTGTGTTCAAGGCCGCATGAATATCCCCAACAGCCTGACCATCCTTCGAATTTTACTGATTCCAGTCTATGTCGGGTTGTTGGTTTATGAGCGGTTCGATGCGGCGATGGGTGTGTTACTGCTGGCCGGTGTGACCGATGCGCTCGATGGCACGATCGCCCGGGCCGCCAATCAACGAACGCGCTTAGGCGCCTTTCTGGACCCGTTAGCGGATAAGCTGCTCCTGACCTCCGGATTCATTACGCTCTCAACCATCCATCTGATTCCTTCGTGGGTGACGATCGTCGTGGTGAGCCGTGATGCCATGTTGCTGTTGGGAACCGCCGTGGCGCAGTTTACCGAGTCGAACATCGACATTGCTCCAACGTTTTTCGGGAAGGGGGCGACCTTCCTCCAACTGGCCTACGTGCTGCTCGTCATTTTTCTCAGCTCCCGTCAGATGGATCTGTCCTCACTCAACCCGCTGCTGGTCGCAATGGTGGCATTTACGGTGTCATCGGGCTGTCATTATCTGTACCGTGGATATCGGTCAACCGGGTCCTCCCCGTCTTAAAAGCTCATCCTTCGCCCTCGTCGTCATCTCCCGCATAGATTCTGCATTTGTTTGACAGGTTTTTAGGTCGCCAGTAGACTCGCCATGTAGGTAATTTCGCCGAGAAAACCAGCCGTTGTCGGAGCTTCGAAGGATAAGAGTGACCTATGGCGACATTTGCGTATGTCGGGCGGACACGATCCGGGTCGGTGAAAAAAGGAGAACTCACCGCCAAAAGTAAGGACGAGGCGGTCGACCAACTCCGAAAGCAGAGCGTCGTTGTCACGAGCCTCGAAGAAAAAACCGGAGGGGGGCTGAAGTTCAGCTTCGGCTCCGGATTGACTGACAAGGACCTCGTCGTCTTTACAAGGCAATTCGGCACAATGATCAATGCCGGCCTACCGCTCGTCCAATGCCTCGAAATCCTCTCCACGCAATCGGAAAATAAGGTTCTTCGCGAGACCGTCGGCGAGGTGAGAGGGCAAGTGGAAGCCGGTTCCACCTTTTCAGACGCGCTGCGGAAGCATCCAAAAGTGTTCGACGATCTCTACGTGAACATGGTGCACGCCGGCGAAGTGGGCGGTCTCCTTGACACCATTTTGACCCGTCTGGCCAAGCACATTGAAAAAGCGATGAAGCTCAAGGGACAGATCAAGTCAGCGATGATTTACCCGTCGGCGATTCTCGGAGTGGCGGGCATCGTCATCACCGTCCTGATGATCTGGGTGATTCCGATCTTCGCGAAGATGTTCGACGAACTCTCGGGAGGAAAGGTCGGGTTGCCGGGGCCCACGCAGCTCGTGATCGATATCAGCAACGCGTTTCAATCGTTCTGGTATATCGGATTTGGCCTCATTGTTGGTCTCGTCATGGCCGTCAAGAAATACTACGCCACGCCCAAAGGAAGGTACGCTATCGACAAATTCCTGCTGAAGACTCCCGTATTCGGCGATCTCATTCGAAAGGCGTCTGTCGCAAAATTCACGAGGACGCTGGGAACGCTGCTGTCGAGCGGCGTCCCGCTGTTGGACGGCTTGTCCATTTGCGCGAAGACCTCCGGCAACAAGATCATCGAAGAAGCGCTGATGAACGCGCGGATTAGTATCAGCGGAGGCAAAACCATCGCCGATCCACTGACCGCGAGCCAGGTGTTTCCCAAAATGGTCACCCACATGATTGCCGTCGGAGAATCCACTGGCGCATTGGATGCCATGCTGGGAAAGATCGCCGACTTTTACGAGGATGAGGTCGATCAGGCGGTCGCCTCTCTGACGTCACTGCTTGAACCGCTGATGATGGTCTTCTTGGGCATCGTGATCGGGTTCATTGTCATCGCGATGTATCTGCCCATTTTCAAAATGGCATCGGCGATTGACTAAGCTGAAGCACCCATCGCAAGGCTTCTTCAATGCCTCACCCCACTGGGTAGGCATCTTTTAACCGCGACAACTGATGGACGCGTTGCGCGCCAGGCTTCATTGGTTGATGGGGCTGCGGGTGACGTTCGTCACCCTGATGCTGGGTGTGTCCCTTGTCTTTGAAGCAGCCGGGACCCGTGTAGAAACTTTCTATGCACTGATTGTCCTGACCTACGCCCTCACGATTCCTTCCGCCGTGCTCCTCCGGACGGTTAAAACCCCGTCCGCTCTCACAACCTTTTTTGGGACACAAGTAGGCATCGATTTCCTGTTGGAAACGATCCTCGTCGCGCGTACCGGGGGAGTCGAGAGCCCGTTCGCGGTCCTCTATGTCATCACCGTGGCCGTAGCCAGCTTGATCCCGCAACGCCGGGTTGGGCTCTTTGCCGCCTGCACCTGCATCATTGTGTTCGGCGTCGTCACCAATGCGCAGCTCTACGGACTGGCTTCGAGCTGGTCCGGCCAGATTAGCCACATCAGTGCCGCATCAATGCTGCAAACCTTTGCGGTCTATGCCTTAGCTCTGCTCGTCGTCGGCCTGTTGAGCGGAACCTTGGCGGAGCAGCTCCATCTGGCCGATCAATCGTTGCGCGAGAAGGAACAGGGATTGACCCGGCTCCAGGCCTTTCACGAGAACATCGTCCGAAGCATCAGCAGCGGGGTGTTCACGGCCGA
>JAICVE010000193.1 GCA_025935475.1 Nitrospira sp.
GCTCACGTGTCAATGCGTCCAGTGCCCCGAACGGTTCATCCATCAAGAGCACGCTGGGATTGGGCGCCAGAGCGCGCGCAAGCGCGACGCGTTGTTTCATCCCTCCGGACAGCTCATGGACATTCGAATGCATGAACCGTTTAAGTCCCACCAGTTCCAGAAAGTACTCTGCTTTTTCCAGACGTTCTGGGGCGCTCAAGCCATTGCTGAGTTTTAGTCCGAAGAGCACATTCCCGAGAACCGTGAGCCACGGAAAGAGCGCCGACTCCTGAAACATCATCAGCCGGTGTGGCCCGGGCTCGTCGATTGGCTTGCCGTCGGCCTGGACGGTGCCACGATCCGCATGGTCAAGTCCGGCAATAATATTCAGCAACGTCGATTTGCCGCACCCGCTCGGCCCGACCAAGCAGACGAACTCTCCCTCTGCAATGCGGAGCGTCACGTCGTCGAGGGCATGGACGTGCAGCGAACTTGTTTGGAACCATTTCGATACATGTTCAAGGACTAGTTTGGCGGCCTGGGATGGTGCCGGCGGATGGTCGGTCGTCAACATCTCAATTGACCCTTTCGATCAGGCGGGAGAGGTCGGGAGCCGACCGGATGAACCCGGCGCGTTGCGCATCCGCGACGAAATGCCGGTACTCATCTATGGAGGGGTCATTGGAGAGCACGATGCGTTTCCATGCTTGAGCAATCAGATCGGGCGACACGTCGGCTTTCGTTTCAGCGGCCAGTTCCTGCCTGACTATCTGTTTGGCCTCGTCCGGATGCGAAAGGATCCAGTCCGTCAACTCACGATGAGCGCGGACGAACTTTGCTGCGAGGTCGCGCTTCCTTTTGAGAAATTTGACACCCGAGACCAACACCGTGATGCTGTCCTTGGACTGCTCGACAAGGACTTTCCCACCGGCATCGCGCTCCAACCGCGACACCCAGGGCTCGACCGTCCACACGGCATCCAGCTTCTTGTTCTTGAACAACGTAAGCTGATCCGGATTCGGTGTTGGGATGATGAACGCGTCGCCACCGGTCTGCGTAATCTTGAGACCACCGTTGCTGAGCCAAGCCCGGCAGGCAATGTCCTGTGTATTACCCAGTTGGGGAGTCGCAATCTTCTTTCCCCTAAAGTGAGCGGGCTCCTTCAGCCCTGAGTCTGGCTGTACGACCAGGGCGGCCCCTCCCGCGGCGGCGGCGGCGACTATTCTAATCTCTTCGCCATTGGATTTTGTATAGGCATTCAAGGCAGGGCTCGGCCCCACATACGTCAGATCGATGGAATCCGCGAGAATGGCCTCCATGGCGCTCGGGCCGGCATTGTAGATGTACCATTCGATCTTGACGTCAGGACCCAGCCGTTGCTCAAACCATCCTTGCCCAGTACGCGAGAGATGGTGTGCGACCAGCCCTTGGACATGCGTCACATTGGGGAAATGACCCACCCGGATAGTGTCTCCGGCCGCAGCGGATGAAGGAGCAGTGGTCATCAGATAGCCGAGGAAGAGAATCCACATCATCACGATCATGTGCATGCGATCACCTTAATTAGGAATTATGGGGGTGAGACGAGAAAGGAAGTGGTCAATGCCGCACTTGCCAACAGGCGCGTAGAATCCAAAAGCGGAAGACTCACTGGTTTTCCTGACAAGAGTAATGGCAGCTCCGTGCAGCCCAGAATGACCGCGTCCACGCCGCTGCTCGCCGCCATCGTCGAGATGAGGTCCTGCACATACGCCCAAGAGCGAGGCAAATAGTGTCCTCGAATGAGTTCGGTTCGGATGATTCTGTCCAGTTCAATGCGCGTGGGAACCGGCGGCAACAGGATTTCGATTCCATGATGTTCAAAGATCGGCTGGTAAACGGACCCCTGCATGGTCACTTGCGTGCCTAGGAGTCCCACTCGCCGGTAGTTCCGGCGAATCGCTTCGGCCGCAACCGCGGCGGCGATGTGCGCCCACGGCACAGGGGATACAACGAGATCGAACGCACAATGCAAGGTGTTATTCGGGCAGATGATCAGATCCGCTCCGGCTTGTGCCAGGAGCGAAGCCGATCGGGACATCAGCGCGGCCACGCCGGCCCAATCACCCGCGTCAATGGAGGCGAGGTAGGCCTCGAGTGGCAGCGCGTGCATCGTGATTTCAGGATATGCCTGTCCGACTGTACGCCGTTCGGCTTCATGGCACAGGGTTCGATAGCAGAGCGCCGCGCCGTCTGCAGTGCCCGCGACGATCCCGATATGTGGCAGGTGGTTCGACCGTTCTTCCGTCATGATCATTGCCTTGTTCCAATCACGGTGTATTTGTGAGACGGGGTTCGAGCCCGGGAAATCTTGGAAGTGCGGACAGCGCCTCCCGATACTTGATATAGAGTTCTTCCCGCTGGTCAGGAGCGAACAACTTTCCTCCGGACTTGACCTTGATCAGGTATTCCTCCGGTTCAAAGATGACTTCAAACGCCGACGACCGTTCAGGTACGTTCGGCATTTGGCGGTCATATTTGCTGATATCCGGTTGGGGCCCATGACGGTCATGGACTTCGCTCAGGGCGAGCACCAACGCATCCTGCCGGATCGAGAGCCATCCGGACGTGCTCTCCTCATCGCCCTGCTCGGTGGCATGACTGAGATGAAAATAGACGCGGTCGTCCGGTGAGGCCTGCGCAAGTGCCTTCGAGAGTGCAGGCGCCAGGAAGGTAATTTCTTCATTACGAAACGCTCGAGTCTTTTCGGCCTCTCCCGAAAACAATCGATGGATGATGTTGCGGCTTTCCCAACTACGAACACCTCGCAGCAAGGTGCCAATTTCTTCGGGCGAGAGATTCGCCGGGTGGTCGCTGGTGGTTGACTCGGGGTCTTTCTCGAGCCAGACCTGGTTTCTTCCCGATTCGTAAATGATCTTTGTCGGTGTGGGTGGAGCGCCGGCGCAACCCGCACCACCCATCAATCCAATGATGACGAACAGCGGCCAGATGAACCCGCCGACACGTTGATGATGCGATATTGTCCAGTCCTTCATGGTCTGACCTCCTGCCGTCGTACCAACCCCGTTTTGTCTCGTGCCTGATCGAATCCGTACTGTTTCAACTCATCCTGCGTGCGTGAAGAAAGAAGGAATTCGATGAAATCACCGGACCCCGAAATGTTCCTCGCCGTCCACACAATCGCCACCCCGTACTGAATCGGCGAATGGGATTCGGCGGGCGCCGTATCGAGAATGCGCACGTGGCTGTCCGTAACGGCATCCGTCCGGTAAACCACGCCGATTTCGGCCTCGCCCTTGGCGACAAGATCCAGCACGGCACGAGAATGCTCACCGTACACGTATTGGGACTTGAGCGTAGGATCCAGTTTGCTGAATTTGAGAAATTGCGACGCGACTTTCCCCACCGATGAAGTCTTCGGATCGCCGACAGCAATACGACGCACGGGAATCGTGCGCAAATCTTCGATGGAACGGATCGGAGCGGGGAGCACGGGACCTGTGATCAAGACCAGCGAGGTGCCGGCATAGATGCGTTTGGTGCCTTGAATGATCAACCCTTTCTTTTCGAGTTGATCAATTTCATCCGACAGTGACGGCAGAAACACATCGACCGGCGCCCCTTCTTCGATTTGTTTGCGCAGAGACTGTGAGGGGCCGTAGATGACACGCACCGTCAGTTCCGAGTGCTGAGATTCGAAAACAGGAAGCAGTGTGCGGAGGGCATCTTTGAGGCTGTTCGCCGCCGCAATGGTCAGAGTTTCTGGCTGCGCAAAGGCACGACCGGGCATCCACACCAGCACAGCCAGCAGACCTAGGATGAGCAATAAGGGAAATACGTGATGCCGTTTCATTGTTTCCTCGCTACTAGAAATAGAATTGGTATTGCACGTTGATGCGGTTTTCGACCAGCTTTTGGCCGAAGCCTGGTTGCGATTCAAATGGAAAGCGATCAGGGGCTCGCCCGCCGCTCCCCATAGTGATGTTGGAGTAGTCGATCACCAGTCGGTTGTTGTACGTGCCGTCGAAGCTGTAGTTGATGGCGGCGCCGAACTCATAGGTGAGGTCATGTGTCTGCTGCGTTGAGGGATCAAGCACACCGTAGCGGAGAGCGAGCTCCAGCTTCCGGGGAATGAGGTATTTGCCCCCTTGAACATACCAGCCCCACGCCTGGCCGAGATCCACCGGGGGACCCTGGATTGCGGTTGACGGGATCGTTGTCAGGTCAAATGGCTGGGTTCCACTATCTTTACTCCTGACCCGTTGGTGCCGATAGTAGCCTTCGGCCTGAAGTGACCATCCTTGGTATTTGGCGACGAAATCCACTTCGTAGGTCTGAAAATCGTAGATGCCTCCGCCGAGAAGTCGTCCATTCATGGCCTTCGCGACGGCCTGACGGTAGGCACGGTCGACGATATCGGAGCGTGTCGAGCTGAGATAGTTCTGCGCGGGATCATAGGCGTAACCGAAACCAATAGCCGACTGCAGAGTCCGAGAATTCACGATGTCTCCCCAGCCGTATCCCGGGTTGCCTGCGATCTTATACAACAGCCGGGCGGTGTACATGAGTTCCCCGCTCATGAAGCGAGTGTCATAGTTGTAGGTACGCGTGACTCCAGAATTGACTCCACCGCCTCCCGTTGGCGGCAACACATTTTGGCTCACGGATGTTCCATCCCGTCCCAAATTCGGCCCGACGCCGCCCCACACGCCGAAGGCGTAATTGAACTTGTATTGCTCCTCGTCGCTCAGAATGCTGATGCCGATGTCGCGGGGGTTTTGGACATTGGAGGCAAACACGTTCTGTACGATCATGTTGTCCGCAAAACTCGATGTGGCAATGTTACTGATGAGTGCACGATTGAACCAGACCTTTTGTTGTCCGAGTTGAATATTGGCCCAAGGAATGTGCCAGGATGAGACGTAGGCGTCCAGGAGTCCGGCTTTGCCGTTGCTTCCTTCTTGATTCGATGGCGTTGAATCCATCTGCAAGGAGACGTTGTAACGAAAATCGGGATCAAAGGCATAGCCCATGAATTGAAGGCGCGCGCGAGGAATCAGAAATTGACTCGAGTCGGATTGCCGCCTGAAGGCTCGAAATTCCACCTGACCTCCCAGGATTTCTTCATTCCGTGAGTCGCCGATGGATCCCCACGCCTGATTGTAGGTGCTGTAGGTGTAACGAGTCTGCACCAGCAGCCGCATTTTCAAAAAAAATCTGTCACCGACACGGATGTTCAACCCATTGTTGACATCAATATTGAAGTTCGGTTTGGCGAGACGCTCTTTCGTTTCCAACACCCGAAGACCCTTGTTATATTCCGCCTCGGTGATGAGACCTTTGAGGTAGAGATATTTCAAGCCAGGATCTTCACTCGAATAGTATTCCCATTTCCCTTCCTTTTTGACGAACTGGCCCTCTTCAACTGCCCGGACTGTGCCGGGGTAGGCGGACAGGATCGTTCCCGTCACGATAAGAATCAACCATCCGGAAATTCTCATGTCGTCGCTCCTTCATGACATGGGAACTTCCGGTGGTCCGGTCAGTCCGCAACATAAATTGTAGGTCCATCTCGATCACCACCTTATAGTCGTCTGAGAGGCGGTGAGTTCCTTCTCTAACCGAACGAGTCAATGCCACGCCTACCCAGCTAGGGATGCGCGGCGCGACGGTTCCAGTTCCACGCGCACTTTTTCTCTGCGTTCGATTTGGACGACCTTCGAATCGTGCACGATGATCTCCACCGACCCGAAACGCAGGTCTTTCAAGGCCTGCAAGATTGTTTGTTCGATTCTGGGGTCGTTATCGGATCGCATATCGGACCTCATTGGTGTCTAGAATGGTTAATCTACAGTAATACGCTCGAATTTATGTTATATCGTATAAAGTAATACAATCTACTTTGTCAACAATTATTTATTTACCCATATAAATTA
>JAICVE010000337.1 GCA_025935475.1 Nitrospira sp.
ACTTGCTAGAGTCGGCGGTGTGTAGACGCTTGCCAAAAGTAAGACGAGGGAACCCGATAGGATCCATTGGTAGCGCATAGCATCACCTCGCACGTGAAAGGCAAGATCAGCTCCCCTGAGAGGAGAGGAACAGAAGCCGATGGTTGCGGGGAGCTACTACTGGTTGATTCTACTGCGTTAATGGCGAGAATGCTACCAGACGATGGAATTCGGTAGGACGGGCAGCTAAAACACCCGAGCCCTGCTTCGAGACTGGAAGCAGGGCTCGTATCAGATGGTGGAAACTCTAGACACTCAGTTGCGAACGCCGCTCCACACTTTCGCAGCATCGATGGTTTTGTCTGGGTTGAGCTTGCGGGCCTTCTCCAAGAGCACGTCGGTCGTCTCAGGATAGGCCGGATCAGCAATACAGCAGTTGTCGACTGGGCACACAGCGGCGCATTGCGGTTCGTCGAAATGGCCGACACACTCGGTGCAGCGGTCATGGGTAATCACGTAGATGTTATCGCCCACTCCCTGGCCGTCGCCTACATGGTTGCCCTTGGTCTCCGCATCGCTGCGAGTTTCAAAAATCGCCTCGTTCGGACATTCGGGCAGGCAGGCTCCACAGGAGATGCATTCGTCGGTAATCAGCAGTGCCATGACCCTTGCCTCCTCTTCACTACGATAGCTAGAACTGGGTTGACAAGATTGCAACGCCACGACATAGTGCGTAGCGTAATAAGGCGTCATTCTAGTCTGCCGCTCTTTTCCAAGTCAACAGAACGGCGTCGGATAAGAAGGCCTAGATTCCCTGTGATCATGGGCCTTTGGGCCCAGATTGCCTCTTGACCGCAGTATCCACCATGGCCGTTCAGCCCGCCTCATCAGATCACAAGAAAAAGCGGATCATTATGATGGTCCTGCTTGCCGTCTTGCTGATGAGTGTGTCGATGTTCCTGGTGCAACGAGACGATACAAAAATCATCATCATCGCGTTTCCCAACGGGATTGAAATCGAGGCCGAAGTGGCCGACACGCCGGAGAAGTTGCTCTTCGGGATGGCCTTTCAGGACGCATTGCCTCGGAACAGCGGAATGATCTATATCTTCGAGTCAACCGGCCCCCATCGTGTGACGACCAAAGAATACCGGTTCCCCATTGACATGATTTGGGTGGACGAAAGCCGACACATTGTGTCCATCGCCGAGAATGTTCCGCCCTGCAGATTGGAGAACTGCCCGTGGCACGGCTCCACGTCTCCATCGGTGCGGTACCTGATCCAGACGGCAGCGGGTTTCGCAAAGCAGGCAGGCGTTGAGGTGGGTGGCGAACTCAAATACACGCTTCGCCTGTAGGCCGGAGCATCAATTTTTTCGAAAAGCGAGGGAGCGGTGGCCATCGAAGGATTTCAAGCTGTCGCCAAAGTGGACGAGGTGCCTCCGGGCCAGTCCAAAGTTGTGACGATGAACAATCGCACGATCGCGTTGTTCAATGTCGAGGGGAAAGTCTATGCCATTCACAATCTCTGTCCTCATGAAGGAGGTCCGTTGAGTGAAGGGCGCGTCAAAGGATTCGTCGTCTCCTGTCCATGGCATGACCTGGCGTTCGACATTCGGAACGGCCAGGGCATCGATGGAGGTGGGTATTGTGTGGGGAGCTATGACGTGCGCGTTGAGGGTGGCGAAATTTACGTGGGCCCGCGTCGGAAGAGTTAGTCCTGGCGGAACGATGAACATGCCAGACGTTAGGGAAGAATTGCACGACCAGGACAAGGTCATTCAAGCCACGCTCGATCAACCGATCGAGATCCACCTTTGGGAGGACCGCACCAGAGGGGAACTGTGGATTCCCTGCTACGATCCTACGGCATTGGCCATGCTGAGCGACGACTATTTGCGGGTGGCGGGCAACAATGCGGTCGACAATGGCCAACGGACATTCGAGTTCAAGGCGAGCAAGCCGGGAATCTTCGACGTCGTGTTTGAGAAACGCATGGGCTGGAAGTTCACTGCAGAAGACCGGCGAGTGTTTCATATCAACGTGTCCGCTAAGAGGAGCCCCTGATCGTGTCCGAGACAGCGTTTATCAACGGACGCTTCCTGCCGTTGGCTCAAGCGTCGGTGTCAATCGAGGATCGCGGCTTTCAATTTGGAGACGGCGTCTATGAGGTCATCCGCACCTACGGAGGCCGGCCCTTCAAGCTGGAAGCGCACCTCGCCCGCTTACAGCGCAGTTCGGACGCCCTTGATCTCCGTCAGTCTTATGCCTTTGAACAGTGGCGTGATTACATCGACGAAGGTCTCCGCCTGGCCTCCTTCACAGAAGCCAAAATCTATATCCAGATTACGCGGGGCCCCGCACCTCGTGACCATGCCTATCCGCCAGAGCTGGAGCCGACCATTGTCATGACCGTTCGAGAGTTGCGTCCGCTGGCGGCCGCCGTGCAGACGGCCGGGGTCGATGCAATGACGGTCGACGATGTTCGATGGGGACGTTGCGACATTAAAAGCATCAACCTCTTACCCAACGTACTGGCGCGCCAACAGGCAAAACAGGCTGGCGTGTTCGAGGCCATCCTGGTTAAAAACGGGGAAGTCACGGAAGGATCGGTCAGCAATGTGATTCTCGTCGAGAACCGTACACTGATCACGGCGCCCGAAGGGACACGCATTCTTTCAGGCGTCACGCGAGAGGTCGTCCTCGCGCTGGCCAGACAGGAAGGGCTCGAAGTCCAGGAACGGTATCCTTCGAAGTCGCAGCTCTACGCTGCTTCTGAACTGTTTTTGACGGGCACGACGGTGGAAGTGTTGCCAGTCGTACGGATCGACGGCAGGTCCATCGGGGGCGGCGAGCCCGGTCCGGTGACCCGGAACCTCGCCAAGCGATTTCTCGAGCAGACTGGATAGCGGGCCCTTGCTTTGGCGCCGATGAAATGCTAAGGTGCCGCCTCCGGGAAGTGGGCTCAGGCCCACTTTTTTGTTTGGGCTCGAACGATACCAGAAAAGCGGGGCTAGGGGTGTTGGTGAAGGAGTCCCGATCAGTCGTTGACCGCATCAGCGAGGCAGTGTCCCCCATTCTATGGACGTTGGGTCTGGAACTGGCGGATGTCGTCTGCGTGGGACAAGGGCCCCGTTCGGTCGTACGGGTCTTCATCGACAAACCAGAAGGCGTCACGCTGGAGGATTGCGAGCGCGCGCATAAGGCGCTTGGTCCTGCGCTCGACGTGGCCGATCCATTTCCCCACGCCTACACGCTGGAAGTTTCCTCCCCGGGTCTCGATCGTCCCTTCAAACGGATCCAAGATTATCGCCGGGCAATCGGAAAGCGGGTGACGCTGAAGCTCAGGGAGCCTCTTGCCGGGCAATGGCGTCTAGTGGGAACATTGACCGGCGTGGAAGACGACGCGGTGATTCTGGAACTGAGCGATCCTGCGCCGTCGCGGATCGTGACGCTGGAATACCGGGTCATCGCCGAGGCGAAGAGGGCGGTGAC
>JAICVE010000432.1 GCA_025935475.1 Nitrospira sp.
TACGGTCGATTCGACGGCGCAACTCAACGAGAGCACAGGCGAAGGGAACAATGTGACAGAGGGGCGCTGTATCCGGCCATGACACCTCGCTCACATTTCGCAGCGCACCTCAAGGCAATTGCGTCCGTTTGTAGTGCTGGTGGGGCGGCGGCTTGCCGCCCCATGTCCGTCGGCTGAAGCATACGAGATCAATACCTAAACTCACCTGAACAGTGCCATGCGGATTTCAGGCATCACGCCGCCCAAGCCACGTGTCGTCGTTCCATCGCTGTCTCCACTGCATCCCTCAGCCTCTCCGCGTCGACTGGCTTGACCAAATAATCAGCCACCCCCTTCCGGAGAAAGGAAACGGCCATTTCGGTCTCCGGGTAGCCGGTGAGGATCACAAGCGGAACATGAGGGTACTCTTTCTGGAAATAGTCGATAGCCTCGATACCATTGATTTTTGGCATGCGGATGTCACAGATCACGGCATCCAGCACCAACCGATTCTCGCCTGTATTGATAGCCTCGATGGCCTGCTCCCCGTCTTCCGCTTCGAGGACGTCGTACCCGGCCTTTTCCAGAGTCATCCTGACCACGGTCCTGACAGAGGGTTCATCATCGATCACGAGTATGCGTCCGTTTCCAGTCAATGCCCCAAACAATAGATCTGATTTGTACTCAGTCATGGCATTCTCCTTTTTTTTATCAAAGTTGGTTTTGCACTCACTCAGTGAATCACACTACTGCCGCTACAAACGCAACCTCTGTGCCAGATGACGGTTAGCCGCCCCTAAAAAAACTAAGAACAGAAAATGGCAGTGATTCGCGGGATTTCATGGCTGCCTCGTTGAGATGATCTTCATACATTCTCTGAGCGGGCGACCTCGAAGATACCCAAACCGATGCTGCATGAATGTAATCTGATTCACCAGAAGCATTTCGCGGCGCGTGGCGCGAGGCCTGACACGCCTACGCCTCGCCTCTCTTTCCATCGCCTCTGGAGTGGTGAATACGCCCCAGGCTTTGGAGTACACTGAGGGGGAGAGAATTCACCAGGAGGCACTCAATGCGCAAGCGAATCATCGGCCACAAACAGGAAACGTTCGCATCGTCTGAGCAGGGTTGGTTGAACGTGGAAGGACTTGCCGAGGTGGAAATTACGTCAGAGGACGCCACGCATCCCATCGAATCGGCATTGCTACCGGGTGAAACGTCGGGATGGCGAGCCGCAGAGGCTGGGGCGCAGACAATCCGGTTGCTCTTCAACAATCCGCAACGGCTTCAACGGATCTGGATGAACTTTGTGGAACCAGAAACTGCACGCACTCAGGAGTACGTCCTGCGTTGGTCTCCGGATAGCGGACAGTCCTTCCGCGAAATTGTCCGGCAGCAGTGGAACTTCAGTCCCCCTAGCACCACGAACGAGATGGAAGACCATCGTGTGGAACTTCCGGCGGTGACGATGCTCGAATTGCGCATCATTCCGGACATTAGTGGCGGGAATGCCGTTGCAACCTTGGCGCAACTACGGCTCGCCTAAGGCATACAGACAACGGTGTCACGTACTATTTCGCGGCACGTGACGGGCCGGCGCGTTTTCAAAGACCTGCAGTCGAGGAAAGCGCTGTTAGATTGAACTCACACCAGAAAGTTCTCTCTGGGAAGCTGTCGGATCAAAGGCAGCATCGAACGCTTCCCGTCTGACCTCGCCATCCCCCTCCTCGCGGTACACCAGCTCGTCGCGATCGAAATCGTATTCCGGTAACACTGGACTCGTCCAGCGCTTCAGGAAATATTGATACCAAAGCGCATAAAGCCCGTGCTCCTGACGATCGTGCTGAAAAACGTATTCGGGTCGCGTCCCGACCTCCAGCCCCGTATGGTAGCACTGGAGCCAAACGTGTTCCCCGAGAATCGCGAGTCGGACAAGTGGAAGATCAGAATACAGTTTCAGTTTGACCGGTTTGCCAGCCAGCTTGAGAGACTTCAGGAGTCGAATACTGGCCACGACTTCCTGGTGGACACGGCTCCAGGCGGTTGCAGGATCTGGCTGTTGCTCGATGCGACGACGCACGACATCACTGAAGGGGTTGGCGAGCAGAATTTTGCCTTCTAGACAATTTTGGATGATGGGATATAAATCACTCTTCGGATCAGCGAACGTTGAAAATCCCGTGAAGCCGATCACTCGAAGTGGGCGACCGAGGCCTTGCTGGGTCTTGTTGGCGGCGATTTGATGGCGAATCCCGTTGCCTTGTGTATGGAAGCACGATACCAAGCCTGCCTCGGCAGCGATTTTGGCGAGTCGCCGGTCTTTGATACTGCGACGGATAAGATTGACAAATAGGATCATGAAGGTGGCAACGGCCAGCTCCACGGACACTAACAGGACTTTTTCATGCTCCACATGGGACCAAAATGCCAAGAAATGCCGAGCTGCCCATGGAAGCGAGAAGGCGATGCCAGCACTGACAACAATAACCACCAGATGGGAACCCATGGAGGCTAGATGGTGCAACACCGTCCCCCTGAGGGTTCGACGCCGCGAGCACGTCGGCTGCGCAGCGACCCGACCGACGCAGAGCAGCGGATGTGGCGCATTCTGCGCTCATGCTTTCCGGAAGCGCATTTTCGACGGCAAGTTCCGATCCGCAATTTCATCGCCGACTTCGCGAGCCATCAGCTGAAACTGGTCGTGGAGGTCGA
>JAICVE010000122.1 GCA_025935475.1 Nitrospira sp.
CCCCCCCTCCAAGGAGTGAGGAGTATGTCCACTGCGTCTTCTTTCACACAGAGGACGACACCCGCGACCGTTCTGGTCATCGACGACAACGAAGAGGACCTCAAGTACTGGTCTGATTCGCTGAGACGGTCGTCTGCGAATTATACGGTATTGGAATCTTCCAGCGCCGTGGCCGGCCTCGATGTCTGCCGGGCTCGCACGGTTGATTGTGTTGTGCTCGATCTGGATATGCCCGAATCAGGGTTCCACGTCCTGCTCGAACTAGTTCCCGACCGGCAGCGCCCGCAGGTGGCCGTAATCGTCCTCACGCACCTGCCGCACCCGAATTTGTTCGATATGGCCAAGCACAATGGGGCTCATGCGTGCCTGTTGAAGCAGAGTACGACGGTCGAAGAGCTGGTTCATACCATTGAAGAAGCACTCGCTGCGGTCAGAGCCAAGCGCTTGTCCAGCTGATATTCTACATACCGTGTAAGGATCTTTGCGGTTCACAGTTGAGAGAGAGGGAGTGATCATGAATATGCGGCTGCTGAGCGTCCTGCTCATTGCGGGAATTCTGGCTGGTCCGGCGTGCGCCGCCACAAAGCAGGCCAGGACTGTCGAGCGGTTGGGGTTTCTGAAGGATCTGTATCCTAAGATGGTCGAGGGCGATGAGCATGCCGGAGAGTCGCTGCTCACCTATAAAAATCCACGTGTCGCTCAGATTCCGCCGAATACCTACAAGAAATTCATGCTCGATCCTGTCCTTCTCTTCCGAGGTGCGCACTCTAAGATGGACGGCATCTCTCAGCCTCAGGCCCAGCTCATGGCCGACACGTTTTATGCGCTGATCTATCAGGAAGTCTCGAAGGACTATGAAATGGTGGACAAGCCTGGTCCCGATACCTTACGGGCGCAAGTGGCCATCACCCATCTCGAAGAGTCGTGGCCAATGTTGGACGTCGTGTCGACCATTCCGGCGCCCATGAATGCGTTCGCTGTAGGCTCGATGCTCAAGAATGTCGCAACGGGAAAGCCGGCATTCAAAGGGGAAGCGGTGATCGAGGCAAAGGTGACCGACTCTCAAACCGGAGAGGTGTTGAGAGCGGGCGTCGATCGGCGCGTCGGCGGAAAGAAACTCAGTGCAGAGTCGTTCAACTCGTGGGCCGATGTCTATGAATCGTTACGATACTGGGCGGAAAACGGCAGATATCAGTTGTGTAAGGCGCGTCAAGCTCACGATTGCCCGAAGCCACGGGCCTAGCCCTCTGTTTCAAACTTCTCCTTCGATCGCGCCCACGTCCTTTCCAAGCACGGGGCGTCAGGAGAACCTCTAGGAGCGGACGGCCGCCCTGCCGATTAACCCTGTTGCGACTCGCCGGACAATTTCGACGTATGGCCGCGGCATTCCTTGTGAGGACAATGGCAGAGGCCCGACGGCAGGCTGTTACGGCATTCGTCGCTGCAAAATTCCTTTCCTTCTGAAATTTGACACGTGCACAACGGCACGGCACATCGTTTCATATCAGTCCTCTCGTGTGTGTTCGCATACGTGATCGCTGTGGTTAGGCCGCTCGGGGATGAGATGATTTCGACCGGCTCTTTTTTTGCCGTTTTTCCGGCGGCTGCTGTTTGACTTTTTGTGCCTTTTCGAACAAGCCCTTCCAATCGAGCTCATGGGCTTCGGCTTTCGGGAAGACCCGGCCTTCCTCTTCGTCGACATGATGTTTGACCAGTTCTCTGAGCACCTTAAATCTCGCATCGAACGTGGCTGAACCGGGGCCAGGGCGGAACTTATTCAACTTGTCAAGCAAGACGTGCATGAGCTGATGCGCCTCGACGGCTTCATAGATCATGTGAGGATCCTGAAACACTGCCCGAAAGGCTGGGTAGATCACGCGCTCTTCGATAGCCGCATGGATTGTCAGCTCGCGAATAATCCGGTGCGCGATCTGAGGTTTTTCCCCGTTGCTGGCCTTGGCATACTGGGCGAACAATGACCGCACCAGCTTATGGTCATCGCGCAAAAGTTGAATGACGTTGGGAAACGATCCGAGCAGGCGTTCCAGCATATCTGAAGCTCCTCTTCGGTCAGCTTTATACAGGATATGGGGAGAAGAACCTAAGTCGACTAGGACAGACCCTTGTGATTCACACGGGACCAGGGAAGAGGACGAAGACCTCAGGAACTTTTCCTGGTGTAGTTCAGGCCCGGTCTTACCCAAAATACTAAGACGACCTCATGAGAGAAAATGCCATGGCTTCAGAGCGGACAACAAACGTACAGCGATGCCAGAGATGCCAAGGTAGTTTGCGAGCCGAAACGGCCGTCGACCTGCAAACAGGCGTGGTGATCCTTCAATACGTGTGTTTTAATTGCGGCCGACGATGGTATCCGGAAAAGGCGCCGAGACCGATGACCGCCGCCTGAAGTTCTGATCGCGGCCTCAGCCTCAGCTGACCGGGCCACGGAATTGGCCAATCCCCCCAAAGGTGAGCGTCGTTTTCTTGTCTTCCTTCCATTCTTCTAACCTCTAGCATTGTCGACGAAGCCTGATAGACAAATGGCCCAGACTCCTACAAAATCACCCACCCGTACAGAACCACATAAGAAAAGGCACTCGTGTACTCTATGACGCCGCGCATCGCGGTCGCGTAAAACGGCGCTAAGGTCATCATGCAACAGGGACTAGTGGAGACCTTCTGCAGAAGGCGGTACCCTCTTTATCGATCACGACCTCGCCGGGCACAGAAGGAGTTCTCGAGGAGGTGTGCGGCCGCCACTGGGCGTTTGTCGTCGTGGACCTCAATCTTCCTGGATTTCACGGCCTCGATATCGTGAAGCAAGCGAAATCACATTGCCCCAAGACGCCGATACTTGTGTTTAGTCTCTACGCGGAGGAGCAGTATGCCGATCGGGCGCTGCGTGCAGGCGCGGTCGCCTATATTTCGAAGGACCGTCCGCCGTCGGCATTGGTCGAATCCGTCAAGGCCGCGCTTCGCGGGGAGACGGTGAAACGGCCTCTCGTCCGACACCCAATGCTCTCCGAGCGCGAAACTCAGGTGCTGCGTTTGCTTGCCAGAGGCACGAAAAGGCGCGACATTGCTCGCACGCTGGAGATCAATGAAAAAACGGTGAGTACGTATAAAACGAGGCTTCTTCAAGGAGCTAGCGCCAAATGGAGTGTATGTGTGGCAATGGTGTTGGGTCATGCCGCGTGGCGTTTGCGGTCGCGTGGAAGTAGTGCGTTGAGTTCCCGCAGGCACAACTCGAGTTCAGTTCGTTCCTCGTCGTTCAACGGCTGGTACTTGAGCGCATGCAGCAGCGCTCTGGTGGCCGAGATAAAGACCAGTAGATCAGGTCCAATAGTCATCATGCATTAGCTCGTATGGCATGTTGTGTCGGTGCACGATACGGAGGACTCGTGTTCCTAGTTCTGTTCGTGCGGCGGGAGCGGCTGCCTCATCCATGAGGCGCACGATACGCGTTCTCTATCGCGGCACCACTGGGGAAGCGCCTTGGGCCACGGCCGAACACTGGCGGTCTGAGGATTGCGGAGAGGGCCCCTCCTAGGGCAACTTGCCGGAGGATGGTTTGTCACTGAATCGGACAAGCGTTCTCGTCTTCTTGGCTGTCTGCGAACTATGAGAGACCGCTTCCTAACGAATGTTTGCGCATCGCGGATTCATCGATCAAGCATATGGCTTTTGTGAGCGCCGCAGCCTCCGCCTCCTCTCGTGTGTCGTAGGTATTGCCGTCAGGAAAACCAGCAATTTCTGTCTCGTTGAATTTCATAATGACGTACTGACAGGCCCACATCAGGCCTTCGGCGCTGGGGATCAATTCGATGGTGTGTCCCTTATATTCGAGATGCATTGGCATTTATGTCCAAGGTGCCTGATTGAGATACTAGCAAGTACATTGCCTGAAGGAGGAATGGCGCGATCGACTCCTAGGGGAATCCCTAGTTCATGAACTAGGGACCGGGATATAGGGTTTACTGACGCCTTTCTGGCGCTGGCGCTGAAGAACGGGCGTGCAAGGCTTTGCAGAAGAGCGGAACTTTGGGCGACGTTCTGGATCAGACCATTGTCAAGGCTATCGCCACCGTTCGGCGCGAAGTATCGAATGCCGGTGAACCACGAACAACCGTTTCTAGGCATTCGCCTAGGTGGCGGATGCCTGGGTTTCCATGAGACTACGGGATGGTCCTTCGATTTGCCATCAGAAAGCCATAGTCCTATATTTATTCATATTGTCAACGGACAGGAGCGCCGCCCACGTGTGGAGTTGCTGTGCTCGGCCATTACGGCCTCGTGACCAGTGGGAAGGAGTTTGTAATGTCTCAGGTAACACGCCGTTTTAATCGCACGCCCGGCCGACCGGACGTTATTCGAGTCCTGCTCGTGGACGACGTTGAAAACGTCCGGCAGACGCTCCGAGAAATTCTGGCGACCTACCCGAACTTTGAAGTGGTGGGAGAAGCGTGTAATGGCGAAGAAGCGCTTGAGGCGGTCCAGGTGTTGAAACCCTCCGTGGTGGTCATGGATATCAATATGCCGCGGCTCGACGGAATCAAAGCGACGATGCTGATCAAACGAGTGTATCCCCATGTCGTCGTGGTCGGGTTGTCGGTCTACGCCAATGATGACACCCGCCAGGCAATGACCGCCGCCGGCGCGACGACTGTCATTTCAAAGGAAGCCGCTGTTGAGCAGCTCCGTGACGAGATCATTGAATCGATCAATCGGCGGTCCGCCGCCATTCATTAGTGAGATCATTCATTAGTGACATAGTGAGCCGACGCTGAAGATCGCTTGCGGCGCGTGTACCACTGGAGGCCGGTTCCAATATCCCCTCCATTCACTCGCCGGGGTGTCCGAGGCTCCGGAGTCGCTGAACACATAGCAGTTCTTTCGCCTTCCTCTTGCCTGACACATCGCCCCCTCGCCATCGCGGATCAAGTCCTCGAGCCGTCGTTCCATTGAGTTTGTTCCGTAAGCTGGGTAGACTTACCTATGTTGTTTGCGCCACTTCCAGATACGGAGGAATTATGGGAACCGCGGGGATGATCCCTTGGTCGCTAGCGCTCGTGGCCGTGGGCGCACTGATGCTCGCCGCCGGCCCACCGCCTCCGGGCAAAGACGGCCAAGCAAGGTCAGTTGAGACGGTCAAAGGCAAGGACGGTGCACCGATGATTCTGATCCCTGCCGGTCCGTTTACCATGGGCAGCAACGACGGACTCCCCAACGAACGTCCTGAACATATCGTGGAATTGGATGCGTACTACATTGATCAATACGAAGTGACGTTGGCCCTGTACCGGAAATTCCTCGATTCAGGGAAGCACGACTCGCCTCCGACCTGGGATGATGAAGCGGCAACGACGGTCGGTGACCGCCCGGCAATCGGAATGAAGTGGGCCGATGCGGAAGCCTACTGTACATGGGCCGGGAAGCGGCTCCCCACCGAAGCCGAGTGGGAAAAGGCTGCGCGGGGAACGGACGCCAGGCGCTACCCTTGGGGATCAATGCAGCCCTTCGTCGACATCGCGAATTACAATCGAGGTCTCTGGGTCAGTGAAGCCATCACCTTGGCCGCAGTCACGAGTGGTCTCGAAGGCATGAGCGTGCGCCATGGCTTGAAAGAGGGGGGCAAGAGCCCCTATGGGCTCAATCATATGGCTGGAAATGCGGCCGAATGGGTGGCGGATTGGTATGATCGCGATTACTACCAGAACAGTCCGAAAAAGAATCCGACTGGCCCTGCCCAAGGAGAAAAACGCGTTCTTCGAGGGGGGTCATGGGCAGATCTTCCGCTGTCGCTGCGCGTCACTGCTCGCGTCTCCGCGGAGCCGGAGTACGAAGAACGTACCATCGGATTTCGCTGTGCGATGGGCGCCACTCAGTAAACCGCCAGGGCGCAGCTGCCATAGCCCCGCGTGATCGGATGATCATCATCGTGCCCCCGCACATCTGTTTGGATCATCCTCTTCATGTCTGACCGACGTATCAACGCGCTGATTCTAGCGACACTCGTCTTGGGGCTGCTGTGGACGTACCTGTCCCCCCGCCAGGCTCCGGTGGCCAAGACTCCTCCGCTTCCGGTGGTGGTGCCTGAAATGGTGCCTCTCGTCACCGGCGAGGAGGACACGGCGATCATCTTCACACGGGCCGGTTGTCCCGTCTGTCATCGCATCCCAGGCATTGCAGGAGCGGAGGGCCGCGTCGGCCCTCCATTGTGGCTTGGCACCAGCGGCCCCCAACGGTTGCATGATCCACTGTATCGAGGCAAAGCGAAAACCGTTCACGAATACATCGTCGAGTCGGTGATCGAACCCGGCCTCTTCGTGGCACCCGGCTATCCGGTCGAGACGATGCCCACGTGGTACGGCGCAAAATTGAGCGCGCTGGCCTTGGAGAAAATTGCCGAGTATCTGGAAGTCCAGACAGCGGAAGACGCGGCTCAGGAGAAGTAGCGCCGCCTGACACGCGCCTGGCGGCGAAGGAATTATGGTTTTCGGATCGGCCGGACGTTGCCCGCTGCGCCGCCTTGAATTTTGAAAGGCGTCTCGCCTGTGGCGTGTGGGCCTTTGTCCAGGAGTGCATTGATTGCGTCGTCGCCTTTGAGGCCCTCGAGCTTGATTTTCAGGCGCAGATTGTTGGCGCTGTCCGCATTGATGAGCGCCTGCTCCAGCGAAATTTTGTTTTCCTTGTACAGCTGCAAGAGGACGTAATCGAAGGTCTGGCAGCCTTCCTCGACACCCTGTTCCATGGCTTCCTTGAGCGTGTCGACCTCGGCCTTCTTGATCAGATCCTTGATGCGCGGCGTGTCCATCATGATTTCTAGGGCAGGCACCCGCTTGCCGTCCGTGGAAGGCACGAGCCGTTGTGAGATGATCGCGCGGAGATTGAGCGAGAGTTGGAGATAGATTTGGGCGTGCCGCTCCACGGGAAAGAAGTTCATGATTCGCTCAATCGCTTGGTTGGCGTTGTTGGAGTGCAAGGTGCCGATGCAGAGGTGCCCGGTTTCGGCGAATGTGATCGCGGCCTCCATGGTTTCCGTATCCCGGACTTCGCCGATGAGGATGACGTCCGGCGCCTGCCGCAGCGTGTTCTTGAGCGCGTTCTGAAACGAGAGCGTGTCGAAGCCGACTTCCCGTTGAGTGATGAGCGACTTTTTGTGGTTATGGACGAATTCGATCGGATCTTCCACCGTGACGATGTGGCCTTGATGGATTGAATTGCGATGATCGATCATGGCAGCGAGCGTTGTGGATTTTCCTGAGCCGGTGGCGCCGACGACCAGCACGAGCCCGCGCTTCGTCATGGAAATGTCTTTGATGATCGGAGGGAGCCGCAGGTCTTCGACCGTTTGAATTTCCGCCTTGATGTGCCGGAAGACGAGACCCACGTTCCCTCGCTGCCGGAAAATATTGACGCGGAACCGCCCGAGCTCCTTGTAGTACAGCGCGAGGTTCATCTCCATTTTCTCTTCGAATTCGCCACGCTGCTGGCCTCGCATGAGGGCCAGCGCAAGCGCTTCCAGTTGCTCATTGGTGAACGGCGGGGTGTTGGCAGGCTGCGTCGACCCATGGATGCGGTAGGTGGGCGGCGAATCCACCGTCAAATACATGTCCGAGGCTTCCTGGTCGACCATGACTTTGAGCAGTGTGCGAATATCCATCCTGGCTCCCGTGTAGAGGTCTCTTCGTTACGCCGCTCCCGTGAACGCCGAGGCGCCGAACAAGTTCGGCGTCATGCTGCGCGACTGCGCCTCGTTCTTGGTCACGAGACCCCTTGTGGCCAACTCGACTAGAGCCATGTCCATCGTCTGCATGCCGTCTTTCTGGCTGGCCTGCATGATGCC
>JAICVE010000115.1 GCA_025935475.1 Nitrospira sp.
GCGCTCCGGTGAGCCTCCTTCTCGGGTTAATCCAACCCTCCTTTTAAAGAGATGCCTTATCATCAGCAGTGGTATTGGGCTTAGGGATTTGCGAACTGGCTGTTGTTCTGTTCAGTATGCCGCGATGAGGAAGGTACCTATAACGATATCTCTAGTGGGCGTGTGTTTCGCGTCGCTGTTCATGTCGGCCTGTGGCCATGTCGACCAGGAAAGAAAGATTGAATTTATTTATCTGGCGCTCGGGACAAGCGACGTCATTGGACTCGGCGCAACGCCGCTCACTGAAGGCTATGTCTACCTGATCAATCAGGACCTGCAGCAGCGCATTCCCGGCACGTTTCTCATCAACCTTGGTCTTCCAGGCGCGCGCATTGATGCACTGAACGAACAGGTTCGCCTGGCCAAGCACTTCCACGGTGAAGCCGATTTGGCGACTGTATGGGTCGGGGCGAACGATCTTGTCCAGGGGGGTGACCCGTCCCGCTTTCAAACCGACCTCAGACAGCTCCTCCGGAGACTGCAGAGTTCGGTATCGACCACTGTGGTGATCGCGAATCTTCCCGACTTGACGCAACTTCCGGCCTTTCGCGCCATGGCTAATCCGGCTGTGACCCTGGCACGGGTAAAAGCCTTTAACCTCGCCATCGAAGTGGAAGCGCCGTATGTGAACGCTTCAATTGTGAACATCTTCGAGGAATCATCCCCTGATGATTTTGCTGTTGATGAAGATGGTTTTCATCCGACAAAGGAGGGACATCGACGCATCGCCAGTTTGTTTCGAAAGGTCGTACTCGGGCGGGTCGGGTCGCGATAGATGCTTGGCGGTGATGAGAGGGGGGAGACAGGTCTAACTCGGCATGCTGTTCTTACTTGTCGAGCCATCAGCACAATGCTGAACGACGAATCGCTGCAAGATCCGTTGTTGCGACTCATGCATCTTGATGAACTCCACGCCGAAGCGCTTCCCTTGCGTCCAGCGGACCACTCCCAGTGTGACCGAGACCGGAAACCTGAGCCCCGGCAAAAACAGTTCGAGCTGTAGCGACTGTCCGTCTTCAATCGCGACTGGACTTTCGATGAGACAGCCTGGCAACGTCAGGTCCAACACCTGTCCCTTTCCAACCCGAGCCCCCGATATAAATGTGACGGGGAACCGCAGTCGAATGCGTGGTTTGTAGCGCGGCTTCATGTGATCGTTGACGCCTCCGACCGCTGAGCGTTTCTGCTGAATCTGATGTCGCATTCGGCCTTCCCAGAAGCAGGGTGATGATGCTAACCCTCCCCTGAGCATGGCTCTCTCGGTAAAAGCTGCCTCCTCAAGAATAGCATTGCTTTTCCAAATTGGAGGGAACGAATAGAGGAGGGGTGCTAGTAAAATTACCTGGTGGGCTTGGCATGATTCGGCCGGTAATGCAGTCCGGACCTCGGACGATGATTTTGTTCGAGCCATCGAAAAGCCGTCGCTTTTCGGTTCGCATAGAGCTCCAGGCCCACGATTCCCTGCCTGGGTGTCTACCTGGCTGGCAGCCTTACCGACAATTGCTAGCCTCCGTGAAACTGGTTACAGGCGGGATGGCGTACAGAACTCTGTTGATCGGAGCTTGGCTGAATGTGTAGAAGCCGAGGTGGGCGTCGCGCTCAGCGTGACGGAGAAGATTGATCGGTGGAGTAAATCCGGAGAGGGAGACCGCATGGACTCAGATCAGCTATTGATGACAACCACGACCACGCCGACCAAGGCCATCAGGGCCCACAGTAACTCTCTGTCTCCACAACGGCTCAATAGGTTATGCACGGGTGAACTCCTTCCGAACTCTTCATATGAGCAAGGCAGATGCCTGTCAGAGGACTTCGGAATTTCCGTCTGTTTAGTCCTGTGGCAATCGAGGATCGCGCGATTCCGCACGGTTCGCACTGTGCGAAAGAGTGGGGAAGTCCAAGCGGCTAGGGATCTCTGAAATGTGTCCGGCGGTTTCTAACGAATTCAGGAGGACGACATGGACGATAAAGCCATCACAGCAGTATCCACTTCTCTCGCCCTGATGCAAATACAAGTCAATGCTCTCGTGCTTTTGCTTGAGCAACAATCCGGTGTGTCAGTCAAAGAGGACTTCCAGCGACTTATCAGCGAAGGCGTGCAAGCTGTCGGGGTCGAGACCATGCAGGGCATTAGGAGCCGCATTTATGAGGGCATCATCCAGCAGGGTCAAGGCGAAGCTGGGGACGGTGTTCATTGAGGGTGAGCCGATATTTCATTTGAGGATAGATAACTGGAGACTTGCTTTCGGCTGCGCATCATCCTATCCTTTGTCCGCCGTTGCCCTCTTATCCTCTGAGTTGACGTTCGTCTTTATTGCTGATCTTAGTGGACACAGGCTTTTCCCACGGAAAAGGAGTGGAAGCACCGCGCTTCAACCTATAATCGTTTCGTCATGGAGGCAGGGATGAAGGTACCGTCGGCCAAGCAGAAGGACGAGAAGAAATCTAGGATGATTATCTCAGGACCGGATGGCTCATCATCGGCGACCAACGAATCCACGCAACGAAAGAAACCGGCCTTCGAGGATTTACACGCTCGTATCAGCCTTCGGGCATACGATCTATATCTCCAGCGTGGTTCCCGTGAGGGCCATGCCCAGGAGGACTGGCTGGATGCCGAGCGGGAAATCCTCGATCGTGAATTTCCAGCCTAGCCGACGATATCTCTGTTTGCTATTTCTGAGTTGTCGTTTCTCCGAGCAATGAAATCTTGGGCCGCTGCTTATGCCGAGGATGACGCCCTATCCGCCTACAAGGCTGTAGGCCATCCCTGATGGACAAGGTGGCAGATAGGTAATACAGTTCATCGCCTTCGTGTGGTGGAGGACGGTGCTGTGCGCCGCCACGGTTAAGTTCGCTCTTGGATAACTACAGCACTTGGAAACGACGGAATCTCAGCAAGGCCAGCGGCGAATGAACGCTGCCGGATGGATGCGGATTCCTGAATCACACGGCTTCGCCCATGACCGCTGCACAGAAGATTCGTGTCCTCATCGTGGACGACCATGTCATGGTGCGGCAGGGACTGCGTGCCGTTCTGCAGTCCTACCCGAACATCGATGTGGTGGGCGAAGCGGGAAATGGAGAAGAGGCGATCTCGAGCGTGCCGAAACTTCAGCCCACCATTGTGGTGATGGACATCGGTATGCCGAGCCTCGACGGGATCGGCGCGACACGGCTGATCAAAACGCAATATCCAGAGATCGCGGTGCTCGGGTTATCGGTCAACGCCCCGAGTTATCACGTCGATGCGATGTTGAAAGCGGGAGCATTTGACGTGATCACGAAAGACAGGGCCGTCGATGAGTTGTACAGCGCCATCCAGAGAGCGACGGCTGCCATTCAGCCCATTCTCATTCTCCAGGAACCGCCACCGGCATCCGTGGAACAGGTGGGCGCGGCTCAACCGGCCGAGGCACCGCGGACACCCGATGTCATGTCAGCAAAAGTGCCCAAGATCTAGCGGTCACGAGTACCAGGAAAGCGACCCTGGTGCCTTCGAGCTTCTGCCTCGTGGTCGATCGTCTTTAATGCTTCCAATTGAAACGTGAGCTCTGCGATGCGCCGATCGCGCTCGCGTACCTGCCGCTGAAGTGATTGCACAGCCGACTGAGCGCCCATGGGTTCAAGCCTGCCGCTGTCAGACACCTGGGGCAGGTGTTCCGATGGGGACAGGATCCCACATGCGGAAAACGCAGTGAGTGCCAGCGCACTAATGACCATTGCAACCCGCATATCCCTTACCTTGGTGTCTCTGATCAAAGCCGTTGTGAACCACTGTTTTTAACTCTAGCAAGGGCCGATTGAAGCGCATTCCCCAAAGGAGGGATGGCGATCCCCCTGAACGAGGAAGGCGGTCTGGAAGCACACCCCGTACACTTTTAACGGGACCTCGGAGAAGCCACATATGACCCGACGCCAGCATGCTCGCCGTCAATCTCGCCGCGCGCTAATATGGCGTGTCTTCTATGGCGGCGGAGAGCTCGTGGGACAAGGCAGCATCGTGGACGTCCATGAGAGCGGCTGCCGCATCACCGGCCGCATGCCAGTCGAAGTCGGCACGCATCTTCGCCTCTGCATCTGGCCGACCGATAATCCGACCGACATTATTGTAGTGCAGGGCACTGTCAGGTGGGCCAGAGGGCTTGAATTCGGGCTACTTCTCGACAGACAGATGCCGAACCTCGACGAACTCGCACCACATGACAACACTCTGTTTACGAACCCTCTCGACTGTGCGAATCCTCCGTACAAGCCTGTAGGCGGTGGGCCTGAAAATTGAACATAACTGGGTAGAAAGTAATGGGAATTCTGGGGTTGATGCTAGATTGACGTATACGGTTCCTGCACTAGAGTGAGGAGCATGGCTACTAGAGACGGCACACATATCTGTCACTTCATGCTTGAGCAGAACGCCAGGGGCTATTTCACGGGCAATTTTGTCTGCACCTATTGCGGACGCAAGGTGGCCCAGTCCCAGTGGTTCGATAGCCTCACCGTCACCTCATCAGGACGCGATTCATCACACGGTCTCTCAAGGACGCCGCCTAGACTCAACCGATAGATCGATCGGATTGCAACACAACCCATCCGCGACCTCGTGCTCGTCGTCGGGGGAATGCTCACATCGGCGGCGTTGATTCTCGCCGTGCTTCCCATTCCCTATGGGCCGGCCCATCGTTGGAGCGTAGGGGAGCCGAGGGAACGCGAATCGCCGTCACCACATACCGCAAGGGACTGCCGGTAAAGACGGTATCGAAAGGATAGCAGGTTACCAGGGTGAGTTGATCCTTCCCCTCGGTCAGACGGATCGATGCGGTCCGTGCATCGACGATCTGACTGCGTTGCACTATGTATCGCTGCGGCCTTTGGAGAACCGTTTCGATTACGATCTCGTCCTGCTGCCTCAGCCGCCTTAAGAAACGAAAATGGGTGTCTCGATGACCGGTCAAGATCGTCGTGCCTGGCGATCCAGGAAATGCGCTCGGTTCCGAATAGCCGGGACCGAAGGCCAGTGTTCGGCCGTAGGCGCCGTTCAACACGATCAGATCGATGTGCATTGAAGGCACCTTCAGCTTCGCAACCGGAAATGTATCGGCCCAGGGCCACGGTTTGACGGCTGTCTCGCCGGCCAGCGTGCGGGACCAGGCTCGCTGCAGCAGATACTGTGCAAGCCTGGCCTTCGCATAGATCCACGATCCTTCCCCGATCTGCCAAAGCCCGACGGCGATGAGGCACACGGGCAGGATGAGGAGAGTGCGGGGAGTGGGGCGGATGGGGATCATGCGACCCGTGTCCAAAAGCTCCACGCTACCCACGCCAACGTGAGGGTCGCTAACCCCATCAAGAGTTGCAGTTGTCCGCTCGTCGCCCCTTTTGCTAGCTCATTGATTGAGATGCTCTCATCCATCTTCGCGCTTGCCGGCTGCTCTGGCTCCGTGGCCGTATTCGTTGGTCGCGCCGGCGTCACGTCGACGGCGACGAGGCTTGTATACTTGCTGACGAGATGGTGGGCCAATGCCACATCGAGTACCGCTTTTCGTATAGCCTCTTCCACGCCACCTTTATAGGTTTCGTCCATCAGCGCTGAAATTTTTTCCCTTGCCCAGTGGACGGAAAGCCCTCCACGTGAAGATGCATCCTTGAACGAAACCGGCATAGACCACGGTTGGTTTGCCGCGAAACCCTTCAACGTTGCTTGTTGCGGAAGTGCCCCCGCTTTAACGGCGACCACGATCGGTTCGCCCTCGTAGAGGTCGGCGATCTGCAGTGGATATTGTTCCACCGCGGGCCAGGACGAATCGAATGCGATGTCGTTGAGCACGGGACGTTCGAGTTTCTTGAACAGCAGGTCGAGGGTGTCTTTCACCTCGGTCACATTGCCGATGTAGGTAAAGGTGCCTCTTCCGATCTCTGCGGTTTTCCTCATCAGGTGGCTGTTGGGTGTGGGCCCGATCCCGATCGTAAAAAGCCGTCTCGTCCCCAAACGAAGATGTAACATTTCAAACAGCTCTTCCTCGTTGCCAACCTGACCATCTGTGAGAAGCACGATCTGCTGAAGACGAGCCTTGTCCTGCGGGCTCTTGAGCGCCTGTCTCACCGCAGAAACGATTTCAGTTCCGCCGTCGGCCGATAACGTTTCGGTATATCGGATCGCCTTGCGGATGCTCGATGCTGAAACCGGTTCCAGCGAAGGGAAGAGGGAACGGACCGTGTTGTTGAACTGAATGATGTTGAACCGGTCACGGGTGGTCAATCGCGTGAGCGCTGCTGCCAACGAGGATTTTGCCTGCTCGATCGATGGGCCGGCCATTGACCCTGAGGTATCGATGATGAATGTCAGATCCCGCGGAATGCTGGCAACCTTGTCATCGTGGTGCGTTGGCGGCGCAAGCATGAGCAGTGCATAGGTCTCGCCATTCTTCTGTTCGGTAAAAATCGTCGCCAACGGTTCGGTTCGCGGTGCCGGATACCAGATAAGTTGGAAATCCCGATCGCCTGGCACAGCATCCGCCTTTAAGCTGATTTGGAATCCGCCATCCGCATCCGGAACCACGATAATCGGGTGGTAGGGAGACTCCACCTTGGACACCGGAAAGCCCGGATGTAAGGTCAGTGACAGGCTCAAGGGATTGATTGGGCCTCGGCTGGGGGCTTGTACAGGAGGCGTAATCCTGGAAGCATCAGGAACGCGATCGGTATCCAAGATCGTTCCGGTTCCCTTCGGTGCCTGGTTTTCAATGATCACCGGAGTTCCCGGGATATAACGCTGGCCCACCGCCATGGGAAAGCGGAGTTGGAACCGGTCACTATCGGAGCGAATGGTTTCCTGGTACTCGATTTCGACAGTGATGCGTTCGCCCGATCCAATATTGGCGACGGAAGTGGTGAAGATATTCGGCCGTTCTTGTTCAACCAGGCTCGTCCGCTTGCCCTCCTGTTTTGCCTGTTCGTAGGTGTTCTTGGCCTCGGACCGCTCCTTGATCACACCTTCAATGATGCGTTCACCGACATGCATGCGAAGATGATCGACCGCAGCGGTTTCCGGCAAGGGAAAGACATAAATCCCTTCGAGCCAGTCTCCTTTCTTAGGGCTCGGATTACTGAACTCTTGCCTGACTGTGGTGCGAGCGATGATGCCTGTCACCGCCATCTGCACGTCAGTTTTCAAGACGGGAGCAGGGATGAAACGGCCCTGTTGGTTGGTCTTGAACAGAAGAGTTCCTTCTGAAACATCACCGAGGCCCATCGTCGGCACAATGCCGGTATGAAGGAGTTCGGGCTCGACCGGCGCGGCAGGCGCGGGAAGCGTGGCGACACATAAGGCTGAGAGCACCGCATAGAGGCTCACGTATTTGATACATCGTGCGGAACGTTCGATTGATGACCGGAGTAATCTCTTGAACATGATGCCCTCGCTATTCGTGATGGGGTGACCGTGGATACAGGGTCGTCCCTGGGAGCGGACCACCGTTCCCAGGGACAAGAGCTGTGGGTTCTCAGCTGCCGGAGGCCGGTTCGGCCGGGGCAGTCCCGTTGTCGGTTTCGGAGGCGTTGGCGGAAGGCACGAGGCTGTCGATCAGCGAGCCCTCTGCCTCGCTGCCAGGGCCAGCGTCGGCTGATGCTTGCGTTGCCTCCGGTGAATCAGGTGCCGAGGTGGTCGTGACGATTGGGGCCCGCATGTGCTCTTCGCCGATCGGGCGGATTTCCAGATGCACACGGCGGTTCATCTGGCGGCAGACGTCGCTCATATCGATGCAAAGCACGCCCTCTTTCCCAAGACTGACGACCTTGATCTGATGCTCCGCGACGCCGGCATTCACCAATTCCGTCTTCACGGTTTCCGCGCGCTTCATCCCGAGTGTCATGTTGTAACTCGCCGATCCTTGTTGATCGGTGTAGCCCTGCACCAAGACACCCAGATTCGCATCTTGCTTGAGGATCGAAGCCTGTACTTGCAGCAGTGTTCTCGCTTCATCGGTCAAACCCTTGCGGCCGACCTCGAAGTAGAGATCGGTGTGGAGGATCCCGGCCTTGGCGGAAGCCGCTGGGGCCTCCTCGATTTTCGATCGTGATACCGAGACCGGCGCGATCACGGGTTGGGTGGTCTTGAGCGCCTCGCTGATTTGCGAACCGTTCAATGGTTCGTGACCAACGCCCTGTTCGGTTGACGAGTAATACCAAATCGCTCCGATGTCGGCGGCCAGA
>JAICVE010000099.1 GCA_025935475.1 Nitrospira sp.
AAAAAACTCGCTAAGGATTTAATCAAAGCCTGCAAGTCGGGTGATGCGGATGCGATCGGCGACTGGGCCGAGGCGTGGGTGAAAAGGCTCGTCACGCGCAGCGGCATCAAGCTCGGGCGTAAAGAGTCCCGCGCAATCCGGCGCTGGACCGAACAAGTAGAGGCATTCGCGCAGCGCAAGTTATCGAACAAGGCTGGTCCACAGTGTCGACTTGCAGACGCGCAGTTTGTAATCGCTCGTTCACACGGTTTTGAGAGTTGGTCCAAATTCGCCAAACATCTCGACAAGCTCTCACAAAAGAGTTCAATCGTCGCAAAATTTGAGACTGCTGCTGACGCGATCTGCAATGGCGATGTAAAAACTGTCGCGCGACTGTTGGCAGGAGAACCACGTCTGGTCCATTCACGTTCGACCCGCGAGCACAAGGCAACCTTGCTTCATTACGTGTCGGCAAATGGAGTTGAGGGATACCGTCAGAAGACGCCCCAAAACATAGTTGAGATTGCGAGCCTCTTATTGGACGCCGGCGCTGATGTTAATGCGGAGGCAGATGTGTACGGCGGAGGAGCGACTGCGCTGGGGCTGGTTGCGACCAGCGTTCACCCCTTTCGGGCTGGCGTGCAAAATCCTCTCATGCAGATCCTGTTGGACCACGGTGCAGATATCGATCACAAGACGAGTGCCGGTAATCGTCAGAATGCAGTGAGGGGATGCCTGGCGAACGGACGTGGTGAGGCGGCGGTGTTTCTGGCGGAACATGGTGGGCGATTGGATCTCGAAAGTGCAGCCGGAGTCGGTAAGCTCGATGTCGTCAAGAAGTTCTTCGATGCTGACGGCCGTTTGAAAGGGAAGACGACTCGAAAGCAGTTGCAGTCTGCTCTTAAACTCGCGTGCACGTGGGGTCGGATCGATGTCGTGGAATTTCTGTTAGACAAAGATGTGGATTTGAGCGGAGATCAGGTTGACGGGCAGACTCCAATGCATTGTGCCGCCATTGGTGGTCAGCTTGAGACGATCAAGTTCCTGCTGAAACACGGTGCGCCGCTTGAGGTAACGAATATTTATGGTGGCACCGTTCTGGGGCAAACTCTTTGGTCTGCGGCTCACGGAGGAGATCCAACCGTTTATGCTGAGATCATCAAGGTATTGATTGCGGCCGGAGCACAAGTTCCGGAGCGACATGTCCCTGTTAATAAACCGATCGACGATCTGCTTCGTGGTTATGGCAGTGAGCCGGAACCTACGTGGTATTGGTTTGGTGAAAAGCCGCGCCGCACCCGCCGAAATTGATTGACACTCTGATCTGCCCTCAGTATAGTGACGCCGCTCAACAAGTCGCTTAAAAAGAGTTCCTTACGAACAAGCCGGGAGTGGTCCACAACTAAGAGGCACCTCATGCCCCGACCACAACGATCCAAACGCGATCAATTCAACTCTCCGTCATCGACGTCAGGGCCGCTGATCTTTGCAGGTTCTGAATTGAAATCTCTCATGAGCGACGAGAGTCTTGAGAGGAAACACGCCTATGCAGAATCGACGTCACCAACTATATGTTGCCGGGATCGGATTGTTCTTGCTCGCGCTTATAACCGGCATGATCTTTCCTTCGCTGGCAAATCCGCGTATGGGCCTCAGTGCGCATCTGGTGGGCCTGCTCGGCGGGTTGTTTGTAGTAGCACTCGGTGTTATTTGGCCCGAGAAGAATCTGCCGCCGAATCTTGATACCTTAGCCTTCTACCTGGTCATCTTCGGTGCTTATGGGAATCTCTGCACAACGTTTCTGGCGGCGACCTTCGCTACGAATCGTTTGACCCCACTGGCAGGCTCGGGACGTCCCGCATTGAACTGGCAAGAAAATATCGTAACGACGGGTCTGGTCCTGTCATCGATAGCAATGGTGACCGTCTGTCTGCTGCTGCTCTGGGGGTTGCGTCGACGTCGGAAGCAGTAACGACCGGATGGGTTTACGTTTGCTGAGTTGAATGTTTAAATGAAGATTTAGGGCGTGAGGTTCATGCGCCGCAGCAGTTCGGCGAATCGCGGGTCGGAGCGTAGAGGGTCGAAGATGGGATTCACTTTGAGCTGCGTTACGCGGTGGTCGCGCTGCAAGATGGCCTCGGCCAAGTCCGCTAAAGCCCGGTCCGTATAACCTATCCGCGCGCACATCTCCGCACGATCATGGCCGCCCTTCGGATCCCCGGCCATTCTCCGGTATTGCACCCTCCAGTAGCCCTTCGGACCGTGCGTGCGGTATGCCTCCCGTGCCCTGGCGTCAAAGCCTACGTACCTTTCAACTGACGCTCCCCAAAGGTCGAGTCTTCCCATTTGCTCGTAAAGCAGTTCACGCTCGTATCTCATCGCGCCGAAGTTGTCGCCTATCTCGGATGCTTTATCGTACTTCTCAAGCGCCTCATCGTACCGGCGGGCCCAGTAGAGCACCCGGCCATAATCGGCGTAGACAGGCGCTGAGATCGGATCGCGCTCGAGCGCCTTCTGCATCTCTGCCTCGGCCTCGTCGAACCGGCCCATCTCGCCGAGGAAGAGACCGCGCCAGTGATGGGCCATCACGTACCGCGGGTCCAACTCGATTGCCTTGCGGAACTCACGGTCGGCCGCTGCCCAATCCCAGTCGTAGAGCCAGTGTACGAGCGCGAGTGAGGTGTGCGCCTCCGCCAGCCCCTCGTCGAGTTCCAGTGCCTTGATTGCCGCTTTCCGAGCGGCCGGGAAGGCCTGGTGAGGTTCCATCACAAAATAGGCGCCGAGGAGGCCATAACAGTCGGCCATTCCGGCGTAGGCTAGTGCGTATGACGGATCCTTTTCCACCGCGTGGCGGAAGTATTCGATGCCCTTGTAAAAGTCTTCGCTCAGACGTTTATTGAAGAAGTAGCGCCCCAACCGGTAGAGCCGGTAGGCCTCGTCGTTCTCCGTATATTGTCTCGTCGAGTGAATTATCTCCTCGGGGCTTGCCGCGATCCCCAACTCGCGCCTAACGTCGGCCGTGATCCGTCTTTGAACGGCTAAAACTTCCGAAGGGTTTGCCTCGTACGTTTTGGTCCAGACCGACCTGCCGCTGCCGACGTCCAACAGTTCAACGTTCACCCTGAGACTCTCGTTGTTCACCGCGACGTTCCCGACCATCAAGGTCTCGACACGCAGCGCGTGCCCGATTGTTTGCGGACTCTGCGCTCGGCCCTTGTAGCTGTAAACGGAGTTGTGCGAAGGGATGGAGAGTTGTGGCAAGCGTGAGAGGTGTTCAGTCAACCCATCCGTAATGCCTTCGGCGAGTTGCTCAGAGTACGTGCCCTGGCCCATGTCGGTGAAAGGCATAATGGCGAGTGATGTCCTCGACTGTTCGTGCGCGCCTGACAACCCCAACACAAGCCCGAGCAATAAACACAGCAGGGCCACTACTGCGGTTGGGACAGTGTAGGTTGCATTTCCCCTGACCAGGCGGGCGACTCGATAGACAAGTGAATCAGCGCGCGCCATCACAGGCTGCCCCGAGAGGTAGCGGCGGATGTCCTCGGCCATCTCTTCTACCGAAACATACCGTCGTTCCGACTCCTTACGTAGCGCCTTCATAACAACCTTGTCGAGGTTGCCCCGGAGTTCGTCTGCTTCAACGAGGGGACTCACCGGCCTGTCTGTTGTCCCACTGACGGACGCCCGCAAATCATTAACAACTTCGCTCGGCCTCCGTACCCGTCCCTCGACGATGGACTGGTGTACCTCTTCCGGCGTTCGGCTGCGGAACCGGTATGGAGGTTGGCCCGTCAGTAGGATGTAGAGCAGCACGCCTAGAGAGTAAACGTCATCCGCCTCACTCGGCGGCAGCCCTCGCAACTGAGCGGGGCTCGCATACTCGGGCGTCATCACGCGGTAGGCCGTGGCCGTTGCATCACCTGTCTTATCAGTGGAGTCTAAGTTGAGTAGCTTGGCGACGCCGAAGTCGAGAAGCTTGGGTACACCGGCTTCTGTGACAAGAATATTCGATGGCTTCAGGTCACGGTGAATGACTCGGTGGCGATGGGCATACGATACGGCTTCGCAGACTTTCAGAAATAATCTGAGCCGCTCGGCGGTGAAGAGCGTTGCCTCTTTCGAGTATTGGTCGATGGGTAGCCCTTCGACGTACTCCATGACAAAGAAGGGCATCCCTTCATCAGTCGCACCGCCGTCGAGGAGACGTGAGATGTAAGGATGATCGAGCGCGCCCAATATCCGCCGCTCACGCTCGAAGCGGCGGAGGATGAACTCGGTGCCCATTCCGCCCTTGACGAGCTTGACGGCGACACGCTCACCGCCGGTGCTGAAGGCTTCGTAGACGGCGCCCATCCCGCCGCTACCGACCTCTTTACCCAGACGAAAGCCTCTTACGCGCGGCACTTCCGGCCCTCGCCCGCCTTCCTCCTCCAGAAGACTGGCGGCAACGTCCGAGGCGGACATGTTGAATGCGGGCCTTTGCAGGAAGTTCTGGTCCCGTTCATAGGAGGCCAGGAGCGACGCGACTTCAGCGAGCAGTGCCACATCTCCTGCGCATACCTCTGCCAGGAAGCGGGAGCGGCGCGCGTCGTCGCATTCGAGCGCTTCGTGAAAAATCTGCTCGACTAGTTCCACGCGCCGTGGTTCACCCATAACGACCACCTGGATTCATCTCGCGCGCCAGCCACGCGCGCGCGAACTTCCAGTCTCGCTCGACCGTCGAGTCTGAAACTTCCAGGACACGCGCCGTCTCCTCGATAGAGAGCCCGCCGAAGAAGCGCAACTCGACGACCCGGCTCTTCTGCGGGTGCCTGCGTGCGAGCCTCGTCAGGGCCTCGTCTAACGCGACCAGATCTTCGACCTCGCCTTCGGCACAGCCGTCAGCGTCGGCAAGTGGCAGCTTCAGCCCGCCACTCCGCTTGTCAGACCTGTAGCCGCGTGAGTGGTCCACGAGCACGCGCCGCATCATCGCCGCTGCCACGCCGAGGAGGTGTTCACGATTGCGCCAGACGACACCGTCCTGTGCCGCGAGCCTCATGTAAGCCTCGTGAACCAGTGCCGTGGGTTGAAGTGTGTGGTCCGCGCGCTCGCGCCGCAGATAGCCCGTCGCCAGGCGTCTCAGTTCGTCGTAGACGTGGACGATCAGTTCGTCCCGTGACTGATGAACGTCGCCGGTAACAGGTTCCAGCCATTCGATGACTTTCGCTTCGTGAGGCATATTTCCTCGGACTTACCGGGCAGGTTTCTTTACTTGGGGAGGCGGACAAAGTCTAACTGAACAGCCTGCAAAAAAGAAGTTTTTCCCGTTCAAAAAATTGAGGGAGTGGGCGCGAAAAGGTCGCGTTACTTGTGGGGGCGGGTTAATCCTACCCGCACCAACTGCATTCACGCAGTGGTCACTCTACACAACTTAATTAGCTAAGGAGGTTCCAGATGAAGAGAAGAATAATCACCCTGGGGCTGAGCGCACTTGTTATTGCAGGTGGGCTCATGACGTCGATGCGAGCGAGCTTGGCCGAGCCGTTTTATAGCCGGGCTGCGGAGCTTCGGCCGAAAGGCGCAACTACGATGCGCTTTATCCTGGATGGCGTTGAGTATCCAGCCGATCAGTTGCCGGCTGGCGATGCGGGCCGCACCTACGTACTCACGAGAGCGGGCCAGCAAAATGGCGTGGTGCACGTGTTCAGCTCCAACAATGACGCGGCAAGGTTCATGCGTTCAGTAATGGCCAGGAGGTCTGCGGCCACCATGACGTGTGAGCACACGCAAAACTACTCACAATTCAATAAATGTGCCTTTGCTTCTTGCGCGGGCAGCAACCTGTTCATGGACAGGGAACCATCGACGGTAACGCCGTCCCGATACACACAACTCGACACCATTAGCTGGAACAACTCGATCTCATATGTCGCGGCAGCCTGCAACGACTATTGGACGGTGATTTACTCGTGTAGGAACTTCCAGCTTTTTCAAAGCTCTAACTGCGGAGACCCCGACAAGTACGCTGTTGAGCCGGGCTTGATCATAGAAGACCTGAATTGGATAGGGTGGAACAACAGGACCAGTTCCATGCGGTTCTGTAGTAGTTCTCTGGAACCCTGCATAGAATGATTGAGCCTGACACTTAAAGACCCGGGCGCCCGGACCCGGACCTCCCCCATCTGTCTGTCGAAAGTCGCTGGCACCCACACTCTGTGGGTTCGGGCATAAAGTGAAATCGGCCTGTTAATGGGATCAAAAACTTACTCGGACGATTCCGGCATTAAATGAAATTCTTGTCCGGCATAACTTGAAATTTTCCTCACCGCCCAATAACTCACATTGAAATCACCGAAGACGCATCGCATTTCGAGATGCCATCGTGCTGGGATCATCGGCGAGCACGACACTTGAGGGCGTCGTACGCGTATTTCCTTGGTCAACCGAAAAAGCTAGACAGCGTGTCCTTCCTGTCATAGACTCAAGCCAGTCATAGGAATCTTGAGGTTACCCACTTGATAAGCGGCAGCTTCGCGCTGTTTGCCGATTCATTAACTCAACGGTTTTCTCATCCCGGAGGTGCCTTATGAGACAGTTCAGAGTCCTCACTATCGTCCTTCTCTGCGCTTTGCCGTTAGTCGCTTCGTCCAACAGCATGGCCCGCCCGAAGAAGCGGGGTTATGCCTCATGTTGCAAGATGAAGGGTTGTTGTTACGAAAACAAGCGCTGTTGCAAAAAAGGAAATCACGCCTGCTGCACCGGTAAACATACCGGCGGGCAGGGATGCTGTTGCAAGAAGGGCTCGTGTCCCATGCCGGAGTCAACGGGCATGACCACCACCACGTCAGTTAAGCCCGCTGGCCATCACTAAAGAGAACAGCCGGACTCTCTTTCACTAGGCCCGCTCTGTCTAGCAGGGCGTGGTCTCTTTGAGCAAGCGCCGGCCGAGTTTCAAGTCAAACGTGTGATTCCCTCGTAAGCCCCACGTCAACGACTTCAACATTGAATTAACTAGATGCGCCGCGACGAGCCTCGCGGCTGTCGCAGATTAGTCGGAGTTCCAACTGTCTCACAAAGGAGGGACGGCAATGGCTGAAGAAAAACACAAAAAGGGTGACCACCATGAGGCCGAAAATGAGGCCGACAAAAAGACTGACATCAAAGGACCTGAGGCTCCCCGTCCAAAAGGGATGGCCGACGTTCACACTCAGGAGCGCGTTCTCCGCTTTATCAACGCAGCCCGGGTACCTGGGGATCTGACAGTGCTGCCCCACGACGTCTTCGTCGTCGATGAGGCAGCCGCCCACATGGGGGATATTCCTCACCATTTTGAGCGCAAGCGTACCGTGGACCCCAAAGCTGCGACGCGCATCCTGGACGCGCGCCGCGAGTTCGACCTGCTCCTCGGTTTCGGCACCATCAAAGACTTGTTCGAAATCGATCCGGGCATCCTCGACACTCTGCTCGGCGCCTTCGGTCCTGCCACGTATGGACGTTGGGACTTTCTGTATGACATGGAAGCTGGGGGCGTCGAGCTGTCTATTGAGCACGCTGCCTTGTTGCGAACCGGCGAGGTCATCTTCCTTGAGAGCGGCACGGACACCATTCTCTGGGATCCGACCAATGAGGTGACCCCGACGTTTACGGTCATTCCCGGCACGACCACCGGCCTGACCGCGGATCTCTTCTGTTCCGGTCACGTAGTCCTCTCCGACGGCAAGTTGCTAGTGGTGGGGGGTGGAGGGGGAGGGCCCGGGGCCGCCACTTCGAACCAGGGCTGGCACTACGACCCCGTGCTCCACACTTGGACGCGAACCGCTGACATGACCACCCAGCGCTGGTACCCGACCGCTCTGATGCTGGGTGACGAGCAGGGGCCCACGGGCGCGTCTAACCGCGTTCTTGTGGCCGGCGGCGCCGGCGGCGCCGGTGGCATGGAGGTCTACTCGGAGGCCACCAACTCTTTCCTGCCCATCACCGTGAATGGCGCGATCACGAAGAACTTCAATCAGCTTTACCCGGGGCTGCACCTGCTTCCCGGGGGAGAGATCTTCTACGCGCCCACAGGTTTTGCCAACTGCAGTTCCGGCAACCCAGGTGGGTACGCCGATGGACCGGCTGCCTGGTTCACTTTCGACGCGCCGACCGGCGCGACCAGCGGACACTGGACAGAGGTGGCGGGAGCGACGATCGATCGGGCCAAAGGGATGTCGGTTCTGCTTCTCCAGCCTTCCTATCCTTTCGTCCGCGTCACGGTGATCGGTGGCGGCCCCGCCGGCACGAACAGCACCGCGCAGACTATCAATCTCTCCACCCTCTCGCCGACCTGGGGCCCGGCCGCGAGCATTCCCGACGGGCGGCCCCGAATAAACGTGAGCGCCGTGGTGTTGCCGGACTCGACGATCCTGGTGTGCGGCGGACTCCAAGCCGCGCCTTACCCGACTTGGATCTACAACCCAAGCGCTGTTATCAACGCGTGGCGCGAGATGGACGAGATGAACCGCCCGAGGCACTATCACTCCTGTGCCCTGTTGCTACCCAGTGGCAAGGTTATGATGGCCGGCGGGGCCTCCCCGGGGGGCTGTAGCCTCAGTGTGGAGAACTCGGTCGAGGTATTCAGCCCGCCGTACTTGTTCAATGCCGACGGGACGCCTGCCGCCCGCCCGGTCATAAGCCAGATAAACGGAGAAACCCCCACATCCACTCACGCTCCGGAAGTCCACCACGGCGCTACGTTCACTGTAGAGACTCCGCAGTGCGCCAGCATCGCGAAGGCTGTGCTGGTCCGACCGATGGCAGTGACCCATCAAACCGACAGCGAACAGCGCGTCGTGCACATGACCTTCTACAACAGCGGTCCCACCGAGATGACCGTGACCGCGCCGGACGGCATTC
>JAICVE010000447.1 GCA_025935475.1 Nitrospira sp.
AGGTGGGTGCCATGTGTAAGGAACCACGGTTCCAAACAGAGACAGCCCCCATGGAGATCGGTATAGGGCCCTGGGAAAACGGTCTCACGAACCGGGCAGCCCGCCAAAATCTATGTAGGACGGCTGCCCGGCAAAATCCAGTTCCAAGAAGAATAACGTCTCCGGCCCTTTAGGGCACGGCTGACGGGCATCGGTTGTCGAATCGCTTCAGCTTCCCTGCGGTCTCAGCTGCAGCCAGATGAGATAGAGCACGAATCCAACCGCGGCTGCCGCCGGGTTAAGTGCGGATAGGAAGCGTTCCGTGTTGCTCACGACCGAGCTCACCGTCGGCCCTGCTGCTTCGCCGAGCAGCAGCGCGATGAGCACCGCCCCGAGCACGATTTGGAACAGAACGACGATCGAGAACCTCAGGATTTCTGTTATTTTCTCCATCCCGGGTATGTCGAGGGGGAGTTTTCACTCCCCCTCTCCTACTCTATTTGCGGGCCGCCATGGTCGTGCGGCTGGAGAACAGCCACATGATCATTCCGACAACGATCAGGCCGACGAGGCCGTTGCTGCCGAGAGCGTTGACCAGACCGGTCAAATTGGCCACGACGGAGCCGAAGAACGGTAGCGTGCCGCCGATGAGAATCGACAACACGATGGCGAGCGCCACAAGGCTCATGCCGATATCGATAAGCTGCGCTATCACTGACTTTGTGTTGGAAAATATTTCCATTTGCGTCCCCTCCGAGTCGCGAATCACAGCAGCTTCAGCATGCCACATTTGCGTCATAAAGACCACGCTCAGCAGCGCAAACTCTTTTTTATCTTGTCGCGAGTGAAACTCCCGTTGGAGTGAGGAGAGATGACGATGATGCTCGCACGGATGTTTTTGGCAGTTTTCCTGGCTGTCGCATTGACCCATCCGGCATATGCCGGCCGCACCGCCTTCACATGGCCGTGGTCGAAGCCGGTGAAGGAATCCTATCTGGGGCCGCAAATCGTGCCTTTCCGATCAGGCGAAGCGCCCGGCACGATCATCATCGAGACAAGCGAGCACAGGCTTTATCTCGTGCAGCCGGCAGGCAAGGCTATTCGCTATGCCGTGGGTGTCGGCAGAGAGGGCTACGCCTGGTCGGGCACGGCGCATATTGCTAAGCGCGCTGAATGGCCTGCATGGTATCCGCCCAGGGAGATGATGGATCGTGCCGCGGCAGAGCACCGGTTCATCCCCTTTAGCCTCGAGGGCGGCACGTCCAATCCGCTGGGTGCCCGGGCGCTCTATCTCTATGAAGGCAGCCGCGACACGCTTTATCGCATTCACGGAACCAATGAGCCGCGTTCGATCGGCCGCAGCGTTTCCTCAGGCTGCATCCGCATGCTCAACGACGACGTGATCGATCTCTACGGCCGCGTTTCGCTGGGCGCCAAAGTGATTGTTCGCTGACGGGATAGTTTAGATCTCGGGATGTGATGCCCGTTCGATGATCTCGTCGATATGCTCATCGATTGCATCTGCCGTCTGCCAGAACTTCGCCAAATCGGCGGCGGCCGGTTTTTCGCCCTTCAGCGCCTGTTCCACGATCGCTTGGCCGATCGCCTTGAACTCCGGCCAATGCTCCTCGATCCTGGCGACGTCCGGCCCAACCGAGCCGTGAAGATGATCCGAGTGTTTGAAGGTGCTGAACCCATCTTCGAATTCCTTCACCTCATCGTTGAATTCCGCGGCAAAGGCGTGTTTCGCCAAATTGCCGGCATCGGCGGCGAGATAATAGACCGCGCTGACGCCTTCCCACAGGTCGGCCTCCAATTTGGTAATGCGCCCGAAATTGTCCTTCTCGGCATCTTCCGCAAGTGCCGGTCCGCACCAAAAAAGGCTTAGCGCAACGATACTTCCGATAGAAACCTGCCTCATATCCACACGCCCTTCCTTGGTGAAACTCGGGCCACAACCAGTAGGAGTGACATGGGTCGTATGCAACCGTTTATCGCAAAGAGGCTTGATGCGAGCTTAAGGCGGTTGGCCTGTTTTTATCCGTCAACGCGGGTGAACGGCTGTTTCGTCACGACTTACCCGGCCTCGCTGAAGCTCAGCGCCAACGCGTCGATCCGCTTGGCCGCGCTGTTGAGCCGGTCCGCCATCTGCTCTTCGATTGTGCGGCCGTAATTGACCGCGGTGCTGCGCGACTCGCGCAATCCGTTGATCTGGTCCTGGAGCTCTTCAATGCGCCGTCGCGCCTCCGCGAGCTGGTCGGCCACCATGAGCCCCGCCATCAGCAGCACTCTGATGTCGCCGACCTGGCCCACGCTTTGCTTGATCCTCGCCACCTCGCCGTCGAGCAGCCTGGCGAGCTCCTGCAAATGTCGTTCCTCACCGTCCGAACATTGCATCGTGTAGGGACGATCGTTCACCTGGACGACAACCTGCGCCATCGTTCTCATCTCCGCTGTGCTGGAATGCGAACGCTCAACCAAGCACTAACTTGATCTTGGCCATCGCGGAATCGATCCTGCTTGCGGCATTGCGA
>JAICVE010000190.1 GCA_025935475.1 Nitrospira sp.
CGGGATCGTCCAGGCCGAGCTGACTCCGACCAACGCCAGGGCGGTGAGCAGCAATGGGGCCACCCACACGGCCGCTCCAGTGAGAGACATCAAAATGCCGGGGGCTGCGGTGCCGGTCAAAATGGCAAAAAACGTCCACATCTCGAGTTGACCGTTGCCGGCTGCCAATCGTTCATGTGGTAGCAGCTCCGCAAGAATTCCGTATTTCGCCGGGCTGAAGAGCGCGCTGTGGACACCCATTCCGGCAAGGACGATCAGCGGAAGAACGCCTCCGGCAGGATTGATCCAGAGGGCGACTGTGGCCGCGCTCATCAACAGCACTTCGACTGATTTCATCAGGATGATGACGGTGCGCTTACTGACGCGATCGGCCAGCATGCCTGCCACGATCGAGACGACGACGAGGGGGAAGGTAAAGACGACAAAGGCCAGTGTCGTTTGCGTTTGAGAGGCGGTCTCGAATTCCTGGCCTGGCGCGGTCGTGGCGGCCAGTTGCCGGATGGCGAGAAGCGCGACCATCAGCTTCCAGGCATTGTCATTGAACGCGCCGCAAAACTGGGCGATGAGCAATCCGCGCAATGGATGAGTCATGCGTGCGATTTAATGCGCCTCCGGTGACGTGGGTTTGGGAATAGGCAGTCCTTCCAACTCCATGATCCGCAGGGCATTGGTCGTGGGACAACTGCCCGGTCTGAGTCGATAGTCAAAGGCCAGCGCGCCGTTGCTGACCGTTTCCTGAAAGTGGGTATTGATGAGGGATGGGATTTCGTGTTCCAGATCGGTCAGCTCCAGATCATGGGTGCTGACCAGTCCGTAGCCGTTGCCGGCAGAGAGAGCTGTGATGTACGAGCGGCTGCCGATCAAGCGTTCGCGGTTATTGGTGCCCTTGAAAATCTCATCGATCAGAAACAAGACCGGAGGGGACGACCAATCCGCCGTGGCATGAAGAATCGTCTTCAGCCGTTTGACCTCCGCATAGAAAAACGAGAGGCCGGCATCGAGTGAGTCATTGATCCTGATACAACAGGCTAGTCGGCACCAGCTCCAGCTGAACGTGCCGGCGCAGACCGGCGCGCCGGCCTGCGCCAGACAGACGTTGATGCCGATGGTGCGAAGAAACGTGCTCTTGCCGGACATGTTGGACCCGGTGATCAGGTGAATCGTGTCCAGGCCTTCCAGCGCGATGTCGTTGCTGACCCGCGTCGTTGCAGGAATCAGCGGATGCCCGAGGCTGCGGCTGCGGACGCCAATGGCGGAGGTCGGCGTCGGCCAGGCATAGTCGGGGTGGAGATACGCAAACGTGGCCAACGCGGAGGCGGCTTCCACTTCGGCCAAGCGGTCGAGCCACAGGGGGAGCCGCGTTCGCACACGCTCTTGAAACTGCCGAAGCCGAAACGCGAAGAACAGATCCCAGGGGCAAAGCGCGTTGAGCGCCAAATGGATCAGTGGATGCGCTTTGACGCTGATGCCGTGAAAAATGCGTGCGATGTGCCGTGTAAAGGAGGAAGGCGCACGTCCCGGTTCCAAGAGCGACGCACAAGTGCTCGCCATGACGGAGCCGGGCCGTGCCGCGTGGCGCTCGATGAATTGCAGGACTCGGCTCAGCCGTTCCATTTCGTGATGCAGCCCCACCGCGTGTTCGAGCAGTTCTTCGCCCTGGTCCGTCAGGAGATAAATCAGGGCATAGGCGCCGAACGTGAACATCCAATAGCCGGGCAGCCAATCCAGCAGGGCGCCGAGGCCGAGCACGATCGTGCCCAGGGCCAGCAGGGTCTGGAGCAGGAGGATTCGGGTCAGACCGTGAAACCCGACCGGATGATCGAGCGCTGCGGCCAGTCTCCGTCCATTGATCTCCTCCTCTCCCGCGAGTTGGGCCTCGAGCACCAGCCGGTCTCGAAACAATGAACGAGGGCAGAGCTCTTTTACCAAAGCCTGCCGCGTGTTCCAGACCTGCGCCTCAGGCGGCTGAGTGAGGAGCCACAAGGTGAGCCGCGACCGTCCCTGATCGGAGACGGTCGTGTCGATCAGTTGCAGCAGCGAGTGAGGTCCTGTCACGTCCAGGTCTTGGGCGTATAGGTGCGTCGCAAACGGCTCCGCGGGCTTGTACGGAATTTGGGACCAGGCGAGCTGCACTCTGGCGAGGTGTGCAGATTTGATGGCCATCCACACTCGCAGCCGGTGAATCCTCTGCTCAAGCCTGTTATGATACGAAGCCACAATCAGGAAGACGATGACGAATCCGGCCAATGCAAGATTCCCGCTTTGGTAGTGGCCGGATCGGAACAGGGTCACGGTGCAGATGACCCCGGCGATGAAGATGGCCAGACGGTAGGTGGTGAAGCGGGAACTGAGAGCTGTTCCGCCCGTGATGAGCCGTTCGATTCTGCCGACCAGCCGTTGCAATTGTCTGGCACGCGAGACTGCTGCCATCGTTCGTTGACGATACTTGAAGGTCCGTATGGCGTCAATGACGAACCAGGCTGTTGAAAAAGCGTTTCGGCTTCGTTCTCGCTTCGCTTGGAGGCTCAACGTACGACCCGGGAAAGAGCTGCTCTGACAGCTCGGGGTGGGCGGGTGAGAAAGTTTACGCTTCCCCACCTCGCTTGCTGCGGCCTTGCCGAACAAGCTTTTTGAACAGCCTGCAGAGATCGACATATGCTAGGTGGTTGGATAGAAGTCCAAATCATATCCGAGCTCGACGCTGGGGAGGTGTTAGGTCTGTTGGGTGATCCTTCTGTTCCGGGCGCCTGGCAGGACGGCCGGATGATTCGTCTTTATTGGCCGAGCCAGCATTGGACCTCCGACCATCTGGCGCATTTGCGCCAGACGCTTCGCCGGTTGACGGAGCTGGGCATGGCCGAACCGGATATTGTCGTGCACTCGCTGCCCGATCAGGATTGGAACCGTCAATGGGCACAGTCGGTCAAGCCGCTTCGAGTGGGGAAACGAATCATCGTCAGCCCCAGCTGGGAGCGAACGGAACCAATTGGGGAGCAGATCGAGATCGTCCTCGACCCGAAGCAGGCGTTCGGGACCGGCCATCATGCGACGACCAGCCTGTTGCTGGAATGGCTCGAGGAAGACATCCGGGGAGGCGAGTCGGTGCTCGATGTGGGGACCGGAAGCGGCTTGTTGGCGATGGTCGCGCTTCGTCTTGGTGCGTGCCGAGCGGTAGGCGTCGACAACGATCCGGAAGCCATCACCTGTGCGCGTGAATACGCCGCCGCCAATGGCTTCGGGCCGGAACTTGCCCTCCGGTGCGGCACTTTGACGGCTGGTCTCAGCTCTCATGATGTGGTTCTCGCGAATTTAGACCGTCGCACGCTCCTTGAGCTGATTCAGCCCCTGGCCGCCAGCACGAACAGGACGCTCCTCGTTTCCGGCCTCTTGGTCGATCAGCGTGATGAGATCGTGGTCGCGTTTGCCGATTTTGGTCTATATCCCGGGCGCGAGCGTGAGCGGGAGGGTTGGCTGGCCATGGAATTCACCCGGGTGGAATCCTGCGAGGGAACCTTACGATGAACCCATCAGGGCGGCCCTCGTATCCTCACGTGCATCAGATCAATGTCTCAGATGGCGGCGTTCCCAAACATCCACTTTTCGAAGCGAAAATCTCGAAAGAAGGTGTGGAAGGCGACCGCCAGAAGAATCTCAAAGTGCACGGGGGGCCGGATCGTGCGGTCTGTTTATTTTCCGTGGACCTGATCGAGCGGATGCAGGACGAGGGGCATTCCATCGATGCCGGCTCGTCGGGAGAGAATCTGACACTCGCAGGATTGTCGTGGGAGACGCTCAAGCCGGGCACACTGCTGAAGATCGGCCCGGAGGTGCAACTCGAAGTGGCCAGCTACTGTGCGCCGTGCGAACTCAACGCGCGCTGGTTCCGTGATGGGGACATCAACCGGATCTCACAACGGATCAATCCAGGGTGGAGCCGACTCTACGCGAGAGTGTTGCGGGCTGGCCTGGTGCGACCCGGCGATGTCGTCGAAGTCATGGAGACCCCGTTAGACGCATCTGGCGAGGATCTGCCGCGATAGAAAAACCGTTCAATGATGGATCGCGTTCTTGAACCGGAGTTGATGGAGGATCCCGAACAAGCGGCGGCTTACGCTGCCGCGGACTTCTCACAAGAGAACCAAGGGTTCGTTGACCGGTTCGAGGAATACTTTCCGGGTTTTTCGGGTGGGCGTGTTCTGGACGTCGGCTGCGGTCCGGCCGATATTCCGATTCGATTCGCTATGCGCTACCCCTCCTGTCATCTAACGGCGGTGGATGCCTCAGCGGCCATGATCCGGCTGGCTGAGCAGGCCGTGAGCCAGGCAGGCCTGAGCGATCGCATCACCCTACAGTGCGAGCGGTTCGAAGCCGTCCCCGGCGCGAACGTCTTCGATGCCGTGCTGTCCAATAGCCTCCTCCACCACCTGCCTCATCCCCTGCACTTCTGGAATAAGCTCCGTCAACTTGTCAAGCCCGGCTCGCCTGTGTTGGTCATGGATCTTCTACGGCCAGACTCTCCCGAAGAGGCCCAGGCCATCGTGAATCGGTACGCGTCGGGAGCACCCGCCGTGTTGCGACGGGACTTTTTCAATTCGCTCATGGCCGCCTTCACGGAAGACGAGGTCACCACACAACTTGCCCGCATGAATTTGACGCGGCTGTTGATCGATGTGATCGACGATCGGCATTGGGTGGTCGGCGGGACGATCTACTGATGCGTCACCGCTGCCATGCGCCGGTGCTGAGCGCTGTGGTGCTTGCCATGCTTGCTGGCACGTGGTCCATGTCGGCGGCGCAGCTTGACCGGCTCAGAAAATCCAAATCCTTCATGAGTACGCCCCCGGCGGAAACGCCGATGGTAGAAATTCCGGCCGGCGAGTTCATGATGGGCTCGGACGGGACCCAGGCGTTGGAGGATGAGCGCCCGTCCCATCGTGTGTGGCTCGATGCCTTCTCGATTGATCTTCACGAGGTGACGACGGCGCAGTATGCGGCGTTTCTTGCCGCGGACAAGCGCGCGGCTCCATGGCAGTGGGAAACCGTAGATCTCGTCCAGCACGGAGATCGTCCCGTGATCGGCGTGGACTGGCGCGACGCCGAGGCCTTCTGCACCTGGAAAGGTAAGCGACTTCCCACGGAAGCCGAGTGGGAAAAAGCGGCGCGGGGGCCCGACGCACGGCTGTATCCGTGGGGCAATCAAGCGCCGACGGGAGATCTTGCGAATTTTGCGCTGGGCGCGCGCTTCAGCTACAACCAGGTCTTGTTTCCCGTGCGTTCGCACGAGGCAGGCAAGAGTCCCTATGGGCTCTATCACATGGCCGGCAACGCCTACGAATGGGTGCAAGACTGGTACGGCACCAACTACTACGACAGCTCTCCAGACAGGAATCCACCCGGACCGAGCCAGGGCCAGTTTAAGGTCCTGCGTGGCGGCTCGTGGTCGGATCTGCCCAAGTATCTGCTGACCTATGGACGCTTCAGACTCTCGCCTGAGACGAAGAACAGTTATACGGGGTTTCGCTGCGCCAAATCCGAGAAAAAGTAGGAGTACGCCGCAGCAAAGCAGACGACTGAGACGAGGCGTGCTAGTAGATGCTCTTGCTCACTTCAGAAGACAGCCCGCTCTCATTGCCAGAAGAGTCAAAGGCCGAAATGGCAAAGAAATACGTCTGCCCTACGGGCAGGCCCGTGACCGTGTAGCTGCCGGTCAGGCCCACCACGAAGGGCGAGCCCGGATAGCTGTAGAGGCCTGCAGCCGTCCCTACGTAGATCTTGTATCCTGCCAGGTCAGGCTCACTGTTCAGTGTCCAGCTGAGGGTGGCATTTCCGGTGCCTGGTGTTGGCGCTGGCGGCGGGGGCGATTGGGTTGAGGGAAGGGACGACGAAGGCTGAGACTGTGGAACGACTTGCGATGGTGCTGGAGAAGGCGGGGGAGAGGAGACGGAGACCGTCGGTGCCACCAATTGCGTCAGGCCGGGC
>JAICVE010000231.1 GCA_025935475.1 Nitrospira sp.
CGACCGGCTTCGCATTGATCAAGTCGTGCGGTAGCACTGTCTCCATGTCAAGAAGATTCATCCGCTCCTTGATGCTGCGCTCCATACGGACAAGACCGAGCCGGAACTGATTTTCCAGCAGTTCTCCAACGGACCGGACCCGGCGATTTCCCAAGTGATCAATGTCGTCGATTTCGCCTTTCCCCATCTTGAGATTGACGAGGTAGCGGATGACTTCAACAATGTCCTGGGACGTCAACGTTCGTTGCTCCAACGGAAGATCCAAAAGCAGTTTCTTGTTTAGCTTCAATCGCCCAACCGGAGAAAGGTCATAGCGCTTGGAGTTCAAGAACAAATTATCGAAGAGCGCCCGGGCAGTTTCGACCGATGGCGTCTCTCCCGGCCGCAGACGCCGGTAGATCTCCACCATGGCTTCTTCCTTTGACACCGTCCGTTCCATCTCGAGCGTGTCGAGAATGACGGGCGTCGAGGTGGCCCCGTCAAAGAAGATGACTTTGAATTCTTCGATTTCGCTCTCAAGGATCTTTTCGATCATCTCGGCGGTCAAACGTTGATTTTTCTCCACCAGCTTGTTCTTCTTGGCATCGACCACTTCACTCAAGACCGCCCGTCCGACCAGCTCGCTGGGCGCCACAGGAATCTCTTTGACCCCGGCCGCCTTGAGTTTGGCGATGATGCCCTTCGTCAGCTTGGCGCCTTCCCGCACGAGCGGTTCTTTGCCGCTCTTGTCCACAACCTCCGTTGAAGCACGCATTCCCTGATGGATCTCGGGATCTAGCTTGCGCAACAGCTTGCCCTTGACCACCCGAATCTCCTCAACGGGGTAGTACATTTTCAGCAGGTCGTCGCTTGAAAAGCCGAAGGCCTTGAGCAAAATCGTCACAGGCATCTTTCGCCGGCGGTCGATGCGGACGTACAGGATGTCGCGCGCATCGAACTCGAAATCCAGCCATGACCCGCGGTACGGAATGATGCGGGCGCTGTACAGCACCTTGCCGCTGGCATGGGTGCGGCCTTTGTCGTGCGTGAAGGAGGCGCCGGGCGACCGGTGCAGCTGACTCACCACGACGCGTTCGGTTCCATTGACGATGAACGTGCCGCGTTCGGTCATCAGGGGCAATTCTCCGACATAGACCTCCTGCTCGCGCACGTCGAGCACCTTCTTCTTCGGGCCCTTGTCTTCCTTGTCGAAGACCACGAGCCGCACGCGCAGCTTGAGCGGCACAGCGAAGGTCATGCCTTGCTCCAGGCATTCACGCTCGTCGTACTTGGGCGTTCCGAGCGTGTAGCTCGTGAATTCAAGGATCGCCGTATTGTTGTAATCGGGAATCGGAAACACGCTGGCCAAAGCGGCCTGCAATCCGTGATCTTTTCGTCGTTCCGGCTCGACTTCGAACTGGAGGAATTCCTCGTAGGAACGCTTCTGGATCTCGATGAGATCCGGAATATCAATGCTGGTCCGGATACGGGAAAAATCCTTCCGTTCGACGAACTCTTGTAGAGTCGTTTCGGGCATTCCGCAGTCCTCCACTACATATGGTTGGGCTTGGGCACCCGTTCGTCACGGGTGCCCGCAGATGCTGAACGGGACCGAGCTTACTTAATTTCGACCTTTGCGCCGCTCTCTTCGAGCTTCTTCTTCATGGCATCGGACTCTTCCTTGGTCGCGCCCGTCTTGACGGGCTTCGGAGCGCCCTCGACCAGATCTTTGGCTTCCTTGAGTCCCAGGCTCGTGAGTTCACGAACCACCTTGATGACCTGAATTTTCTTGTCGGCCGGGGCAGAGGCGAGAATGACGTCAAACGCCGTCTTCTCTTCGGCCGGAGCAGCAGCAGCTCCACCGGCGGCAGGCGCCGCCGCAATGGCGACGGGAGCGGCGGCCGTAACTCCGAAACGGCTCTCCAACCCCTTCACCAACTCGGCCAAATCCAGCACGCTCATGCTCTCAATGGCCTTGATCAACTCCTCCTGCGATAACTTCGTAGCTGTGGCTGACATGTCCCCTTCTCCTTTCCGTTTATCCTGAATGGCTGCAATGACTCTCACAAACTTTGTCAACACTGCGTTCAAGGTATAGACGACGCCACGGATCGGCCCCTGCATCGCCGACAGCAGCATCGAGATCAACACTTCCTTCTTGGGGAGCTTGGCGACGGCCGCCAATTCCGCCGGCTGTAGGACCTTGCCCTCGAGGACGCCGAGCATGATCCGAATCTTTTCCTCGCGCTTTTCGGCGGCGATGAAGTCCTTGAGGATCTTCGTCGGCAACACCGGATCGTCGTAGCCGATGATGACACCGGTGGGCCCTTTCAGATACGCCTTCAACCCGGCCACGGTCGTGCCCTCGGCCGCTCTGATCGCCAGTGTATTCTTGACGACCTTGTATTCGGCCTTCGCTCCCCGTAACTGCTTGCGCAGTTCCGTGACGTGGTTGACCGGGAGGCCCGCACATTCGGTGACGATCGCCAACCGCGCACGACCGAACTTTTCCGTCAGTTCCGCAACCGCTGTGGCTTTCGCTTCCTTCTTCATCTCATCCCCTTTTGTCTAGACCGCGGGCTCGACGCCTAGCTCCACTGCTTCGCCAGGGCCACCGCGTCCAATTTCACTCCTGGCCCCATCGTGCTGGAAAGGGTCACGCTCTTGAGATAGCGGCCCTTGCACGAGGCGGGTTTGGCCTTCACGACAGACTCTAAGACCGCGGACGCGTTGTCGTAGAGTTGCTCCGGCTGGAACGACACCTTGCCGACCGGCACTTGAACAATCCCGGCCTTTTCCACCTTGTACTCGACCCGGCCTTTTCGAATCTCTGCGACGGCCTTGCCGACCTCGAAGGTCACCGTCCCGGTTTTCGGATTCGGCATGAGACCGCGAGGACCCAATTGCTTGCCGAGCTTGCCGACCGAGGCCATCAAATCCGGCGTCGCGATCGCATAATCGAAATCCATCCAGCCGCCCTTGATCTTCTCCATGAGATCATCGGCGCCGACGAAATCCGCACCGGCCTGGCGCGCTTCCTGTTCCTTTTCCCCCTTCGCGAAGACGATCACCCGTACCTTCTTGCCTGTGCCATGAGGAAGAGACGTTGTCCCGCGCACCATCTGGTCCGAACGCTTTGGATCGACACCCAGCCGGATCGCCAGATCGACGGACTCATCGAATTTCGCGTATGCCGAACTTTTGACCAGCGCGACGGCATCTCGGAGCGCGTACGGACGCGGTTCCATCTTCGTCAGCGCGGCCTTCATTTTCTTGCCCATCACAAATACTCCTTGCGTTGTCGTTACCCCTGAACCACGACCCCCATGCTGCGGGCGGTCCCTTCGATGATCTTGACGGCGCCCTCGAGATCAGCTGCGTTCAAATCGGCCATCTTCTTTTGTGCAATTTCCGTCAGCTGCTTGCGCGTGATCTTGCCGACCTTATCCTTCTGTGGCACGCCGGATCCCTTGATGATACCGGCCGCTTTCTTGAGCAAATCGGAGGCCGGTGGCGTCTTCATGATGAAGGTGAACGATCGGTCTTTGTAGACGGTGATGATCACCGGGATGATGCTGTCCCCTTCCTTTTGGGTCTTAGCGTTGAACTGCTTGCAAAATTCCATGATGTTCACGCCGTGCTGGCCCAAGGAAGGGCCGACCGGAGGAGCCGGGTTCGCCTTTCCTGCCGGAATCTGCAACTTGATCTGAGCCGATACTTCCTTCGCCATGCGCTACTCCTCTTATATACGTTCGACCTGCAGGAATCCGAGTTCGACGGGCGTTGAACGGCCGAAGATGCTGACCATGACCTTCAGGCGATTATGGTCCTGATCGACTTCATCGACGATCCCGTTGAAGCCCAGAAATGGTCCATCGACGATACGGACGTTGTCAGTTTTAATGAATTTGACTTGCTCACGGGGTCCGGCGCTGCCCGCATCGACTTGCTTCAACAATTCAGCGACTTCCTCATTCGTTAACGGAGTCGGCTGTGCCCCGCCGCCGACAAAGCCGGTGACCTTGGGCGTTTCCTTGATCATTTGAAGCGTTTCATCGGTCACTGGTGTTTCTAACTCGACGAGGACATAGCCGGGGAAAAATTTCCGCCGCGAGGTCCGCCGTTTGCCGTCCTTGATTTCGATGACGTCCTCTGTCGGAACCAGGACCTGTCCCATCTTTTCCGTGAGGGCCATCTGGTTGGCCCGTTCGAGCAAACTGGTTTTCACGCGTCCCTCGAAGCCGGCATAGGTATGGATGACGTACCAGTTTTTTCCCGTGCCCGTCTTCGGTTCCTTGGTTGATAGACTCTCACTCATATGATTTTCCCCACCAGCCAAGATAAGAACGAATCGATGACTGAAAGATAGATCGACATGAGCACGCAGAACACGATCACAACCGTTGTAGATCCGATGGTCTCCGCCTTCGTTGGAAAGGAGACCTTCTTGAGTTCATTGCGTACATCGCTGAGAAACTCTTTGATGTTTTCGATCATCCTCGTAAACATTGACGACGACTCCCTCTCAACTAGGCCAACCCTTTATCCGTCTACCAGGAACTATCCAATGGCAGCCGGCACGAGCAAGCTTCACCCTAAAGTAGAACCCCACATAAGGCGCTTATCCCGTCGGGCTCAAGTGCGTAGCCTCCGGGTCGAGCAAGCTTCTTATTCAGACCCAACCCCTAAAGGTGCTCCATCCGTCTGCCGAGAACCATCTGATGGCAGACGGTACGAGCGAGCTTGGGGTGGCAGGGGCACTAGGATTTGAACCCAGACTCTCGGTTTTGGAGACCGATGTGCTGCCATTAACACCATGCCCCTCTACGTCGCGATTCTGAGCTGCCTAGAACCCTTACTTTACTTCCTTGTGAGGCGTGTGCTTCCGGCAGAACTTGCAAAACTTGTTTCGTTCCAACCGATCCGGATCGTTTTTCTTGTTTTTCATCGTCGAATAGTTACGCTGCTTGCAGGCCGTGCAGGCCAAGTCGATGATTTCTCGCATCTCCTGTCCCCTTCGCTCGCCGAGTTACGCCAGAATTTCGCTGACGACGCCGGAGCCCACGGTCTTGCCACCCTCACGGACGGCAAAGCGCAAGCCCTGGTCCATCGCGATCGGGCTGATCA
>JAICVE010000149.1 GCA_025935475.1 Nitrospira sp.
CAAGTTCATCTGCTGCTTCGCGAAGTCGGGATCGACGATCGAGAGTGGCAGCGTATGGAAGGCCAGATCCCAAGCGGCATACCACGGATATTCCCACTTGTCGGGCATCGAGATGATGTCTTCGTTGACCATGTGGAACCACTCCGAATTCCGGGAGGTACGATAGCCGGCATGCAGGGGGTTGGATTGGTGTTCCTCCAGCCAACGATTGCCATCGAAGTAATAGTACTGCTTGGACCAGAGCATGCCGGCTAAGGCCTGGCGCATCACATTGGCTGCATCCTGGGAAACGGAAGGCGGGGTGACGGAACGGTAGAATTCGTCCGCCTCCTTCAAGCGAGCCGCGAAGATCTCCGCAAAAGCCGGCCCGAAGGGAGATGCAACCGCTTTCTTGTCCTTGCCCTGCTCAACGGAACCCTGGCTGGTGAGACGAAGGCGCAGGGTCATCGATTGGCCAGGCCCCACCATCTGCCGATAGTGTGCCGAGGCCTTCGTCCCCTCATGCTTAGGATTCACTGCCTCTTTGCGGCCCTGCACCACATAGTCATTGATTCCGTCTTTGACGTAGGGGGTGGGGTTCGGGTATTGAGGAAAGAGCCGGACATTGTTCGTTTCATTCTCGGCAAACAGCAGCGGCACTTTGCCCTCGCAGTACAGGTGGTACGTGCCCAGTGTCGAATGCTGCGCCACGATCCCACTCGTGCCCGCCGGCCCCTGGATCTGCTTGAGGATCGGTTTCTTGGCATGGCCGGCAATCCATGTTGCCCAGTCGTTGCGGAACCACAGGGTCGGCAACAGGTGCAGCTCGGCCTGTTCTGGTCCCCGGTTGACGGCGGTGATCTGCACCAGGATGTCGTGCGGGCCATCCTTGGCGTATTCCATGAAGACATCAAAGTAGCGATCTTGATCGAACACGCCGGTATCGAGCAGTTCATACTCCATCTCGTTGCGGGAGCGCCGGCGGTTTGTGTTCACCAGATCGGCATAGGGGAACGCCGCCTGCGGATACTTGTAGAGGTACTTCATATAGGAATGCGTCGGGGTGCTGTCGATGTAGAAGTAATACTCTTTGACGTCCTCGCCGTGGTTGGCTTCGCTGTTGGTCAAGCCGAAAAGACGCTCCTTGAGGATCGCGTCTTTCCCGTTCCAGAGGGCGAGCGCTAAACAGAGCCGCTGCTTTTCGTCGCAGATACCCCCTAGACCATCCTCGCCCCAGCGATAGGCCCGCGAACGGGCCTGATCGTGGGTGAAAAAATTCCAGGCATCACCGTTGTCGCTGTAATCCTCCCGAACGGTTCCCCATTGCCGCTCCGTCAGGTAGGGTCCCCACATTTTCCAAAGCTTTTCATTTTGACGAGCTTCTTCGAGCCGGAGGTGTTCAGCTGTCCTCATAGGCTCCTTTCTCCCATGATAAAAGACGCGTGATCTCGTTGATCACACATTGATGGTCGCCCATGAGCAGGCGCTTCACCATGATCGCACCATCCGGCCTAGCTGTGTCTTCGGCTTCCAGCCCGCCACTTCAGTAGACTTCCTGGACAAACTTTCTCCCCTTCAACGTCGCCTGATCGTCATATTCATGCTTCTTTGATCGCTTGGGCAGCTTGACCTTCTTGTAGGGCATCTTTTTGTAGGGGATAGAACTCAAGAAGTGTTTGATGATGTTCAATCGCGCCCTTCGCTTATTATCCGACCGCACGAGATGCCAGGGTGCGTGCTTCGAGTCCGTGGCATCCAGCATCCGGTCGCGTGCGCGGGAGTACTCGTACCATTTCTCCCGCGAAGGAAGATCTATCGGACTGAGTTTCCACTGGCGTAACGGGTCATCGAGGCGAGCCTGGAAGCGCCGTTCTTGCTCCTCATTGCTCACCTCGAGCCAATACTTGACCAGTTGGATGCCCGCCCTGGTGATGTAGCCCTCAACCGTCGGCGCAAGTTCGAGAAAGGCTTTGTACTGCTCCTTGGTGCAAAAGCCCATGACATGTTCGACTCCTGCCCGGTTGTACCAGCTCCGGTCAAAAATCACGATTTCACCCGCCGCCGGGAAGTGCGTCATGTAGCGTTGCAGGTACATCTGCGTCTTTTCGCGATCGGAGGGGGCAGGCAAGGCCACCACGCGAAACACACGCGGGCTCACGCGTTCGGTGATCGCGCGGATCGTCCCGCCCTTGCCGGCGCCGTCACGCCCCTCGAAGATCAGGATGATCCGTGCCCCTGTCTCTTTGACCCAGGCTTGAAGGTGACACAATTCCACCTGAAGCTTGTGCAATGCCTTTTCATATTCTTTGCGCTTCACCTTGCCGTTATTCTTGTCTTCCTCCTTGCTGTCTTTCGCCATTGGCTCACTCCTGAGTTAGAACACCGGCCGGCATCTCTCGATCGACTGCGATCCAGCCGGCGCTCGGATCACCGATCACGCTGACGTTTCTTTCAGGCCTGCCAACAGCACAACAACGGAGCGAGCCTGTGCCCTGTAGGTGGCCCCTGAATTGGGAGCTGCTGTGTGCCAGGGAACAATATCGAGCGGTGACTGCAGCCCCGTATCGATCCACCGGCGCCAAGGGCCGCCACTGGATAGATGCGGCAGTTCGAAATCCAGCGGCTTCCAGTAGGCATTCAAGATCAGATAAACCACCGCCCGTTCCTGCTTCATATCCACCTGCAACGCCACGCTGCGAGACTCATGGCTCCAATCCGGCTGTCCCCGTTTCACCCCGTGCCAGGATTTGTTGGCCTGCTGAATCAGTTGCGCCAGACTCAATCGTTGACGTTCATGCTCCACGCTTCTCAAGAGCCGTCGCTCGTTGAGCAACGTCACAAAGCGATGGACATCCGCGTGTTTGGCCACCAAAGTCCAGTCGAACCAATTGAGTTCATTGTCATGACAGTAGGCATTGTTGTTGCCTCCCTGTGTACGCCGCACTTCATCGCCCATGAGAATCATCGGCACGCCGATAGAAAGCAGCGTGACGGCAAGAAAATTTTTCACCTGCCGGTTCCGCAACTGCTCGATCTCCGGATCATCAGTCGGTCCTTCGACCCCGCAATTCCAGCTTCGGTTATCGTCCGCGCCGTCCCTATTGCCTTCGTCGTTGGCCTCGTTGTGCTTGTTGTTGTAGGAGACCAGGTCGTTCAGGGTGAAGCCGTCGTGACAGGCCACAAAGTTCACGCTCTGCTCCGGTTCGCGCTGCTTGTGCCCGTATACTTCCGGACTGCCCACGAAGCGGTCGGCAAAGCGGGCCAACGAACCTTCTTCGCTGCGGAAGTAACTGCGAACGTCGTCCCGAAAACGCCCATTCCATTCTTTCCAACTATCCCCGATGAAACTCCCGACCTGGTAGAGCCCGGCGGCATCCCATGCCTCCGCAATCAGTTTCGTGCCAGCGAGGGCCGGATCGGATTCGATATCCCACAGCACGGGCGGATCGGGCAGGACCCGGCCGGAGGCATCCCGTGTGAGGACGGAAGCAAGGTCGAACCGGAACCCGTCGACGTGCATCTCCTGCACCCAATACCGCAAACTATCCACAATCATTCGTCGGACGACGGGATGATTGGCGTTGAGGGTATTGCCGGTGCCGGTGTAATTGGCGTAGCGTGACCGTTCCTCTTCGAGAATGTAGTACGTGTGGTTGTCCAGGCCGCGGAAGCTCAACGTCGGCCCGCGATGGTCGCCCTCGGCGGTATGATTGAACACGACGTCGAGAATGATTTCGATGCCGGCCCGATGGAGCGCTTTGACCATGTCGCGAAATTCGTCCACGGGGCCGAGTGCATCCTGTCGAGAGCTATAGGCCTGGTGAGGCGCAAAGAATGAAATTGGCGCATAGCCCCAATAATTGATTTTTCCCGGCGGGCTATCTTGGGGGTCGAACTGAAAGACGGGCAGCAATTCCACAGCGGTGACGCCGAGTTCCTGCAGATAGGGAATCTTTTCGATCAGACCGGCATAGGTTCCTCGCTTTGTGATCGCCACCCTAGAGCTCGGATGGCGGGTGAACCCGCGCACATGCATTTCATAGATGATCGTGCGTGCGGAGGGACGTTTCAGCGGTGCGTCGCCTTCCCACTCATAGGCGCTTGGATCCACCACCACGCTCTTCATTGTGGTCGCGGTGTTGTCGCCTGGCTGACTGGCAGCCACGCGGCTGTAGTGCTCCGGCATTACGACGCCACGGCCATAGGGATCGAGCAGCACTTTGGTGGCATCAAACCGTAGGCCACGCCCCGGATCCAATGGCCCGTGAACGCGATATCCGTAGATTTGCCCTGGCTGGACACCGGACAGAAAGACGTGCCAGTAGTGATACGTGCGATTGGCAGGATCGAGTGGAATGATGTGTGACGGCTTCGGATCACCCGCCGCATCGAAGAGCAGGAGGTCGATCCCAGTGGCATCACGCGAGTAGACGCTGAAATTGACGCCTCCAGCACCGGCCGTCGCGCCCAGCGGAACGCTGTTTCCACTCGATTGCATCGCGAATGGTTTCGCGGCTGGGGATGAGTCAGACCTGCCTGCTTCAACGATCATCTTCACCAAAGACGAATCCGCCAGTTGTCGCCGTCTGAGGCTCCACGGCTAGGTACGCCTTCGATTACGATAGCGGCGGATCAGGCTGTTCGTCGAACTGTCATGCCCGAGCGAGGTCTCATCCTTGCTCTCGAGTTCAGGGGCGATGCGCTGGGCGAGGACTTTGCCCAGTTCGACCCCCCATTGATCAAATGAGTCGATATTCCAGATCACGCCCTGAGTAAACACCGAATGTTCGTAGAGAGCGATCAGTTTTCCGAGCGCCTCAGGTGTCAGCTGCTCAGCCAGGATGGTATTGGACGGCCGATTGCCCTCAAAGACCCGGTGAGGCACGAGCCAGTCGGGCGTCCCTTCATTCTTCACTTCTTCGGCTGTCTTGCCGAATGCCAGCGCCTCCGTTTGTGCGAAGACATTCGCCATTAAGAGATCGTGGTGGCGGCCGAGCGGATTGAGCGGCTGATGAAACGCAATAACGTCGCACGGAATTAGCCTGGTTCCCTGATGGATGAGCTGATAAAAGGAGTGTTGCCCATTGGTGCCCGGCTCGCCCCAATAGACGGGACTCGTCTCATAGGAGACGGCTTTCCCATCGAGCGTCACGTGCTTGCCGTTGCTCTCCATCGTCAATTGCTGCAGATAGGCGGGAAATCGCTTCAAGTACTGCTCGTAGGGAAGGATCGCGACGGTCTCGGCGCCGAAGAAATTCACATACCAGATGGTGAGCAGGCCCATGAGCACGGGAAGGTTCTGAGCAAACGGCGTCTGGCGGAAGTGCTCGTCCATCTGATGACTGCCGTTGAGCATGGCCAGGAAATTGTCTGGTCCAATCGCAATCATCGTCGAAAGGCCGATGGCCGACTCCATCGAATAGCGTCCTCCCACCCAGTCCCAAAACTGGAACATGTTGGCAGTGTCGATGCCAAACTTGGAGACCGCCTCCGCGTTCGTCGACACCGCCACAAAGTGCTTCGCCACCGACGCGGGATCACCGCCCAGGCCTGCAAGCGACCACTCGCGCGCGCTGTTGGCGTTCGTCATGGTCTCCAGAGTGGTAAATGTTTTTGACGAGACGATAAATAAGGTCTCGTCTGCCTGCAGATCACGGACAGCTTCCGCCAAATCTGTCCCATCGACATTGGAGACAAACCGGAACGTCAGGCTTCGCTCGGTATAGTGCTTCAGCGCCTCATAGGCCATGACAGGCCCCAGATCCGATCCGCCGATGCCGATGTTGACGACGTTTCTGATCGGCTTGCCCGTATGCCCTTTCCACTCACCGCTCCGGACACGCTGTGAAAACGCTGCTATCCGGTCCAGCACGGCGTGCACTTTCGGCACCACGTTCTCACCATCGACCATGATCGAGGCTTCAAGCGGTGCGCGCAAAGCGACATGGAGCACCGCTCGGTTTTCGGTCACATTGATTTTCTCTCCACGGAACATCGCCTCGATCCCTTCACGCAAACCCGATTCCTCCGCGAGTTGCACAAGAAGGCGAATCGTCTCGTCCGTGATCCGGTTCTTTGAATAATCGAGAAATACCCCGATGGCTTCCACGCTCATACGGCTGCCACGTTGAGGGTCGTCGGCGAACATGGTCCGCAGATGCGCCGCCTGCATGCTCTTATAATGAGCCTGCAATGCCTTCCAGGCTTGTCGTCGAGACAGTGTCGTGCGCCGCTGAATCTTGGGGCGCCTCCTAGGCGTTGTCGTGGTCATAGGCTTCATTGGCTCCAAGGGTTTCGGTTGTTGCTGCTTCGTTGATCCGCGTTCCCCTAAGACCGGTCAATCGTCCTGGCTCATCTCGACATGACGAGTCTCGTTCCAGAGGCGGATCACCGGCCTGGATCGATCATGTTCGTAGCCCAAGGCGCTGAGGCTCGCCGTGCTCAGCATGAAAAACTTACAATTGACTGTGGGCTCGAGGCCGAGCCAGCGGGTCGCGAGCACGCGCAGGAAATGTCCGCTCGTAAACATCAAAACATTGCCCGGCACTGCACGAACGTGACTGACGATTCGATCCGCACGCACGCTGACCTGCTGAGGGGATTCACCTCCCGGACAGCCGTCGCGGAAGAGTTCCCAATCGGGACGTTCCGCGAGAATCTCGGCCGTCCGGCGTCCCTCATATTGACCATAGTCCCATTCGA
>JAICVE010000186.1 GCA_025935475.1 Nitrospira sp.
GATGAGGCAGCCCAGTTGATCCCGGGTCTGCTCGATGTTCGTCCGGGTGATCTCATACTGGACGCCTGTGCGGCACCAGGGGGAAAAACCACGCACCTGGCTGAATTAATGAAAGACATGGGCCGGATCTACGCGGTGGACCGAAGCGAGGCACGACTGAAACTGCTTGACGCCAACCGCCGACGATTACGACACACCAGTCTTTTCCCCATTGTGGGCGACATTCGCGATCCTTCCTGGCGGAACGCGATCTCGAGGGGCGGGGAACGCCGAGACCGCCTCGTGCGGTTCGACCGCATTCTCGTCGATGTGCCGTGTAGCGGTCTCGGCGTCTTGCGTCGGCACCCAGAAGCGAAGTGGCGGAAGAGCAGCGAACAGTTCGAACGTCATCACGAGCTGCAGCTGCAGATCCTTGAGGCCGCGGCTCTGTGCTTGCGGCCCGGAGGGGTGCTGGTCTATAGTACGTGTTCGACCGAAACGGAAGAAAACGAAGGCGTTATCGATCAATTCTTGCGGTCCCATGCGGAGTTCCGGCGCGAATCTGTGGCGCCTTGGCTCCCCGAGGGGGGACAGAACTTCCTGACCGAGCGCGGGGACCTCTCCACGATGGGAAACAGGGATTCGATGGACGCGTTCTACGCTGCCCGTCTAACGAACGTCTGCTCATGACGAGAACGACCCTTATTGCTCCCTCGATCCTCTCCGCCGACTTTGCACGTTTGGCCGAGGAAGTCGCCGCGGTCCAGCGAGGCGGCGCCGATTTGTTGCACGTCGACGTCATGGACGGACATTTTGTGCCGAATCTGACGGTCGGCCCGCCGATCGTCGAAGCATTGAAGAAGGTCACTCAGCTTCCTCTCGACGTTCATCTGATGATCACAAACGCCGATGTCTTCGTGGACGAGTTCGCCACCGCCGGCGCCGACTATTTAACCGTGCACGTCGAAGCCTGTCCCCACCTGCACCGGACGGTGCAGACCATCAAGGAACGTGGGGTCAAGGCGGGGGTGACGCTGAACCCTGCGACCTCTCTGCACACGATTGAGGAAATTCTCCCGGACGTGGATCTTCTGCTCATCATGTCGGTGAACCCGGGATTTGGCGGACAGACATTTATAGAGTCCTGCCTTCGGAAGATCGCCACCGCTCGTCAGATGATCGACCGAAGCGGCAGCCGAGCGCTTCTGGAAGTGGACGGCGGCGTCAAGGTAGATAATGCGGCGCGCATCCTGGCCGCCGGCGCAGATGTGCTCGTCGCTGGGTCCGCAATTTTCTGTGGCACGGACTACGCAGCCACGATTGCTGCGCTGCGGGCTGCAGGACAGCCGGCTTCCGCCCACCGATAGGTCTTCGGGTGGACATCTCCTCCCTCATCGACAGCCTGCATCCTCTCGAAATCAAGGTCCTCACGGCCTTCGGGTCGAGCCATTCGGGGTCAGCGCTCACCACGGAGCAACTGGCCGCCGCGACGAGCCTTGAGCCGTCGCAGCTCAGCATGGCCGTTGAGTGGCTGCTTGCCAAGTCATTGCTCGCAATTGACAAGGAAACCGTCACTCCCGTCGCCTCGATGACGACGGTGGGAGAGCGATATCATGCCAAGCAGTCGCCGATTGAGGAGGTTCTTGCTGCTGCCAGAAGTGCCGCAGGAACCGGACAGCGGTTGACGATCCAAAATCTGCAGTCCCAGGGAGGACTCGACCCCTCCGATGTCAGCAAGGCCGTGGGACGGCTGAAAAAAGAAGGAGCGCTGTTGATTGTTCAGGGCGGCTGCATTGAGTCGACCGGTCGTCCCAGCCCCACCGCCGAGCGTCTCAGAATGTTGCTTGAACAGCTGCACGGAGCCTCCCGTGAGCTGGAAGCCTTTTCCGAGAGCGACCGGCAAATCATCATGGAGTATTCCGTCAAGCGAGGCAATGCCAATGAACCGTTTCGAGTCGACGAACGCGTGGCCAGATCCTTCAAGGTCGCATCGGGCGGCATCACGGCCCTGGAGCATTTGGCCAAAGAGACTGCGACGGAAGAAGTCTCTCAGCTCAGTCCCGAGTTGCTGAAGGACGGGAGCTGGCGAACCAAACGGTTCAGGAAATACACCATCAACCTCCGTGCGCCTCGGATCGCTATCGGGAAGAAGCATCCGTACCGCGAATTTCTGGATACGGTGAAGACGAAGCTGGTGAGTATGGGCTTCCAGGAGATGCGCGGGTCTCTGGTCGAGACGGAATTCTGGAACATGGATGCTCTTTTCATGCCGCAGTTCCACCCAGCACGCGACATCCATGACGTCTATTTCGTCAAGCAACCGACCCACGCCACGCACATTGCCGAGCCGTTTCTCACGAAGGTGGCCAGCGCCCATCGCAACGGAGGCGCGACGGGGTCGACAGGCTGGCAGTACGTCTTCGATGTCGAGCGTGCCAAACGGCTCGTGTTGCGCAGCCAAGGCACGGCGGTGTCCGCCAGGACTCTGGCATCAAGGCCGGCCATGCCCGGGAAATATTTCTCGATCGCCAGGTGTTTTCGCTATGACCAGGTCGACGCCACTCACGCGACAGATTTTTTTCAGGTGGAAGGCATCGTTCTCGGCGAAGACATCAACTTCCGGACTCTGCTGGGGCTCCTGAATCTTTTCGCTCGTGAAGTCGCGCAGGCCAAGGAAGTGAAGTTTTTACCGGCCTATTTTCCGTTTACAGAACCATCGGTGGAACTGCACGTGCGCCATTCGCGGCTAGGCTGGATGGAATTGGGTGGCGCCGGGCTTTTCCGACCAGAAGTCACATTGCCCTTGGGGGTAAGCGTGCCGGTGATTGCCTGGGGCCTGGGCCTGGACCGTATGGCGATGGTGGCCTTAGGGATCCATGACATCCGGGAACTCTTCACCGATAATCTGGACATGATCCGTACGACACGAGGCCTGTTTTAACCAATGCCGACGATTTCCATTTTTAAAAAGGATTTCGAATCGCTCCTGGGCGCGGGTCCGCGAATCAAGCGGCCAGTGTCAATTGAGCGACTCGAGGATTGGCTCATGCTCGTGAAGGGCGAACTGAAGGAGCACGTTGCGGAAACGGGCGAATTGCGCATCGAGTTGCAAGATAGCAACCGGCCCGATCTGTGGAGTTGCGAGGGCATCGCACGACAAATCCGCATCAAACAAGAAGGGAAGTTGGCACCCTATCCGTTTTTGTCGAAGAAGCCGAAAATTACCCGACGTGTGGTCGTCGCACCAGGACTGGCGCACGTGCGCCCCTATGTCGCAGCGTGCACCGCTTCAGGCTACCGGGTGACCGATGAAGGCCTGGCTCAGCTCATACAAACCCAGGAGAAACTGGCGGATATTTATGGGCATAAGCGTAGGACCGTCTCGATCGGTTTATATCAGCTCAAGAACATTCGCTTTCCAGTGACGTATCAATTAGTGGAGCGCGACGCGGCACGGTTTACCCCTTTAGGGATGGAGACCGTCATGACGCTGTCCGAAATTCTGATGGTCCATCCCAAGGGGTTGGAGCACGGCCACATACTCGCAGGCCATGAGCGTGTGCCGATTCTCCGGGATGCCAGCGAACAGGTATTGTCATTTCCGCCGATCATCAACAGCCGCGAAATCGGGGAAGTACGGTCAGGAGACGACGAACTGTTCATAGAGGTCACGGGAACTGATCTTCCAATGGTCGTGCTGACTCTCAATATTTTTGCCGCGAATCTGGCCGACCGCGGCGCCACCATCGAGCCCATTGAAGTCGTGTATCCCCAAAAGACCCCGCTCGGAAAACGCGTCGTCACGCCACAGGACCTTGGCCGATCCTGGACAATTCCTCTCGAGACGATCGAGCAGGCGCTTGGCCAAAAACTTGGCGGGCAGGCGGTCAAACAAGCGCTGCAAGTGTACGGCTATGAGGTCACGTCACACACCGGTTCGGTCAAGGCGAAGTTGCCTCCCTATCGACAGGATGTAATGCACGCCATGGACGTGGTGGAAGATGTGGCCATGAGCCGAGGCTACGCAGAATTTTCTCCCGTCATGCCTGCGCAATTCACCGTGGGAGGCCTTTCGAAGATCGAGCAGACTGCCGATCGAGCCAGAAACTTCATGGTGGGCATGGGATTTCAGGAGATCATTTCCAACATCTTGGGGGCGCCAGAGCAGTATCGCGATTGGATGCGGGTGACTGACACTCCGTGGGGCAAGATGGTGGAAGTCGACAATGTCATGTCCTTGAGTTTTTCCTGCCTACGCCAATGGATGCTGCCTTCATTGTTGCGGGTAGAAACTGCCTCGAGCCGAGCGTTTTACCCGCATCGGTTATTCGAGGCGGGGGAGGTGGCGATTCCTGATCCTAGCCACGAACTCGGTTCGCGGACCGAAACTGTTCTCGGCGCCATGATCGCACATGCGACCGCGCACTTTTCAGAGATCCATTCCTGCCTCGATGTCTTGTTCTATCATTTGGGGAAGACCTATACACTCGAGCCGGTGCCACATCCGTCGTTTCTGGAAGGCCGGGCGGGGAAGATTGTGCTGTCTGGTAAAGCGATGGGCGTGATCGGGGAAGTGCATCCCGAAGTTCTCGAGCGCTGGCAGATCGGCGTCCCCGTCGTCGCTTTCGACGTCAACCTGTCGCAACTGATCGACCATCAATAAGCGGGAGAACGACCCGTCCGTCGTCCTCCGCTCACGTGGGTGCCAGGAGGCAGAACCCTTGGCAGGTCTCGTGGTCTACGCAGTTGCGGGGGTGAGGTGTTGCTTCGCGAGCCCAACCAGCTGCTCGAATCCCGCGGTATCCTTGATGGCCATGTCGGACAGTACCTTGCGGTCCAACAAGATATTGGCCTTCTTCAACGCATTGATGAAGCGGCCATACGTGAGGCCATGGGCTCTGGTTGCCGCGCTGATTCGCGCGATCCACAGCTGCCTGAAGTCCCGCTTTCGGTTCTTGCGGCCCGTATAGGCGTACTGCTGTCCCTTGTCCACCGATTCCGTCGCCGAACGAAACAGCCGGCTTTTCGCGCCATACTGCCCTTTCGCCAGCTTCAGTCGTTTTCTTCGTCTCGCTCGTGTTTTGGGTCCACCTTTTGCGCGTGGCATGACTTCACACTCCCTTGTTGAATCCGATGACTGTCACTCTATCGATACGGCAGCAAACGCTCGAGCGCCGCGGTTTTCGTCTTGTCCACCACCACTGAGCCGCTCAGCCGCCGCTTCCGCTCGCGATTTTTGCTCGTCAAGATGTGCCGCTTGCCGGCTTTCTTGCGCACAAACTTTCCCGTCCCGGTTCTATGAAACCGCTTACTGGCTCCGCTGTGTGATTTCATCTTCATAGCTCGCATCCTTTTCGGTTAAGTATCAGACGGTAGGTTACTTGGGAGCGACGATCATAATCAGGCTGCGTCCTTCCATGCGCGGGGCATATTCGATCGTGCCGGTCTCCGTCAATTCGGCGATCACTGAATTCATCACCGCCCGGCCCATTTCCTGATTGGCCATTTCGCGTCCGCGATAGGTCAGCACGACCTTCGTTTTGTTGCCTTCTTCCAAAAATCCCTTGATCTGCCGGATCTTGATCTCGAGATCGTGCTTGTCCGTCCGGGGGCGCAATTTGATTTCTTTGACCTGTGTCGATTTTTGGTGTCGCCGGCTCTGATGGTCTTTTTTGCTCAGCTCGTACTTATACTTGCCGTAATCCATGATGCGGCAGACGGGCGGCACCGACGTCGGCGCAACTTCCACTAGATCGTATCCGCCTTCTTGCGCTTGCTTGAACGCTTCCGGCGTCGGCAGGATGCCGAGCTGCTCGCCCTCCGGCCCGATCACCCTGACTTCACGTACTCGAATCTCGCGGTTCACCCGCAGTTTGGGAACGATAGGCCACCTCTCATGATGTAGGTGAAAGATGCTGCCGCTGCACTTCAGTCTTGAGCAGATCTAATGCACCGGCGACGGTCATGGTGCCGAGGTTGGCGCCGCTGCGTCCTCTGACGGACAGCGTGC
>JAICVE010000383.1 GCA_025935475.1 Nitrospira sp.
CTCATGCGGCAAAAGGAAGTGGAATCGGGCCAGAAGGACCCCGAAGTCCTGTTTCTCTCCCAGGACATCGGCGAGTTTTTCGCCGCTGCGCTCAAAAAGGAGTTGGTCCTCGCGGGATACGAACCCCAGGCGGACTCCACGAGAGCCGTCTCAGGCAACATCGAGCAGTTTTATCTCGACTATGTCGGCCAGCACGATCAACTATTCAAGATCGAGACCACGTTCTTGATCGCGCGCGAGGGAACCCCGGCGTTCACGACTTCCTGCCGGTCTGAGCACCAGCAGGTCAAAGACTGGTTGAAAAGCGGTTCGCTGATCGAGCACGGCGTTCGGGACTGCATCGAGGCATTCGTCAAAGAAGCGCAAGCGGCTGGAGCGTTGTAATAGAGGACCGCGATGCCGGGATTTGAATTGATCGGGGAAGACGAGCGACGGCAAGTTCAGGAAGTGCTCGACTCGGGTGTGTTGATGCGCTACGGCTTCGACGGGGCCAGAAACGGCCAATGGAAATGCCGCGAGCTCGAACAGCGTTTGGCGGCGCGTTTTGGAGCCCGCTATGCCCATGTCTGCTCGAGCGGCACCGCCGCCCTCAGCACGGCATTGGCGGCCTGCGGCGTCGGCGCCGGAGACGAAGTCATCCTTCCGCCGTTTACCTTCGTCGCCGATTTGGAGACCGTCCTCCTCGCGGGTGCCGTCCCCGTCTTTGCGGAGATCGACCAGACGCTGTGCTTAGATCCGCAATCGGTGCAAAAGGCCATCACGCCAAAAACGAGGGCCGTCCTGGTCGTGCATATGTGCGGTGCCATGGCGCAGATCGACGCCCTCGAAGACCTCTGCCGCAGGCATCACCTGACGCTAATCGAAGACGCGGCCCAAGCGGCCGGAGCGACGTTTCAGGGGCGAACGCTGGGAACCTTTGGGAAGGCGGGTTGTTTATCGTTCGACTATGTGAAAACTATTACGTGTGGCGAAGGCGGAGCACTTCTCAGCGACGACGAGGAGACCTTCCGCCTGGCGCAAGCCTTCACCGATCATGGCCACGATCATCTCGGGGCCGATCGAGGGGCGGACCAACACCCGCACATCGGCACCAACTACAGACTCAGCGAGCTGCATGCGGCGGTCGGTGTGGCGCAACTCGCGCGATTGGACCATATCCTGGACCTGCAGCGGCGCCATAAAGCCATCCTCAAAGAAGGGCTTGCGGCACTCGGCCGTCTCGAATTTCGGACCTTGCCCGATCCAGCCGGTGATTCAGCCACCTTCCTGAGTTTCCTATTGCCGACCGAGAACGAGGCGCGGCAGGCCGCCAAGGCGCTGGCCGCCGCCGGTGTCGATGGATGCTTTTACTGGTTCGACAACAATTGGCACTACCACCGGAAGTGGGACCATATTAAGACGCTGGTGTCGCCTGGACGGCTGCCCATTGACCGCTTTGGCTACGGGACCAACCTCACCAAGGTTGCATTGCCGCAGTCCGACGCGATCATGAGCCGGACCATTTCCATGTTGATCAAACTGCGGTGGACGCCGGAGCAGGTGCGTGATAGACTTGCGCGGATGAAATCCGCCTTGGCCTGATCCCGTCTCCGTTTTCCAATCGAAAGCAGAATGTGATGGACGTCGCCATTATCGTCCCGGCCCGTATTGGCTCGACTCGCTTCCCGAAAAAACTGCTGCACCGGATCAAAGACAAACCCGTCATCGTCTGGACGGCCGACCGAATCAAAAAAGAGGCGCCAGAGTTTCCTCTGTATTTTGCCGTCGATCATGAATCGCTGGCCGAGGTGCTTCGTCGGGAGGGTTATGAAGCCATCATGACCGATCCGGCCCATACCTGCGGTACCGACCGGATCGCCGAAGCCAACCGTCGACTGAAGGCCAAGTACGTAGTCAATGTCCAAGCTGACGAACCACTGGTGACGGGTGGGCAGATCCGGCAGTTGGTTGAACTGATTCAACGGGATACGGAGATGGCGACACTGGGCACGCCGCTGCGTTACGATAAGGATTACCGCAACCCGAATCACGTCAAGCTCGTTTGTGACGACAAGGGCTATGCGGTCTATTTTTCACGGTCGCCCATCCCGTACTTGCGCGATACGCATGGGGCCTTCGACCCCGGACTGGCCGCCGGAATCCCGGTGCTCATTCATCTCGGACTGTACGCCTACACGGCGTCATTCCTCGAGCTGTTCTGCACGCTGCCGCCTGGCAGGCTCGAACAGGTCGAGAAGCTCGAGATGCTGCGCCCCATGGAACGGGGGCACCGGATCCGGGTCGGAGTGACCAGGGAAGTGTTGATCGAGATCGACACCCCCGAACAGGCGGTCGAGTTTGAACAGGTCGTGACAGAACGGTTTCCATTTCGGTAATCTCTTGTAAAGCGCGAAGGCAGTCGCATGTATCGAAATCTGCGTTTGGTCCCTCAACTGATCTACGGACGTGGCAGCATCAATCAGTTGGGCGACATTCTCACCAAACAACGCACCGACGCCGGTTCGCCGGTCGTGTTTCTGATCGACAGCGTCCATGAGAAGCGTGCCTTTCTCGAGAAACTCCCGCTGCGTGCCAACGACCTCGTGATCCTCGTCGACGTCGGGACAGAGCCCAAGACACAATATGTCGATGAACTCACCGAGCGCGTCAAGGCATTTTCGAACCGGCAACCCGATGCGATCGTCGGAATCGGTGGCGGGAGCGCCATGGATTTGGCCAAGTCCGTGTCGATCATGCTGACCAATCCTGGCTCCGCAGCCGACTATCAAGGGTGGGACCTCGTGAAGTATCCGGCCATCTTCCATGTGGGCATTCCCACGCTGGCCGGAAGCGGGGCCGAGGTTTCTCGCACGGCCGTCCTGACGGGACCGGTCAAAAAACTGGGCATCAATTCGGATTTTACCCCCTTTGACCAGATCATCATGGACCCCGACCTCATCGCCAGCGTCTCGTCGAATCAGCGGTTCTTTACGGCGATGGACTGTTACATCCATTCCTGTGAGTCGCTCCAAGGGACGTTCATCAACGAGTTCAGCCGCGCCTTCGCCGAGAGCGCCCGCGACATCTGCCGCGACGTCTTCCTGAACAA
>JAICVE010000060.1 GCA_025935475.1 Nitrospira sp.
CTCTTTCTGCTCTTTCTCCTGTTCCTTGGCCTGTTTGCGTTCCACTGCTTCCAAGACAATCTTGGCGAGTTCGATATCGGCTAACGCCACACTGGCGACTTCGAGATGACGGCCTTTGAGCTTGTCCACCACCACCGCCTGGACCTTCCCGGCAATTTCGGCGCTCTGCTCGGGCACATTCACCATCGCGTAATTGGACACGACGCTTCGCACGGCGGCCAGCAGCTCGGGCTTCACGACTCGGGGATAAAAATCCGGCCCGATTTCCTGGGCAAGGAAGTAGACTTCATCGGGAAGCGGCCGCATGATGATGGCGGCCCGCAGCTTGACGAGCAAATCGTCGGAGCTGAGCGCATCAACGCCTTCCACATAGCTTTGCCAACGGATGTCGTAAGTGAAGACATCGTTCCACGGTGCCCTCCAATAGAATCCGCTTTTCAACGTGGTGGTCGTCAGACCCTCGGTGAAAGGATACCAGCGTAGCCCTCGTTGGCCTGGCTGGACGGTCGTCCCGCAACCGGATTGAAGCACAAGAAGCAGACACGCAATCAGGAAACAGCCACAACGTTTCATGGTGTCCTTTCTGACGACGCCTGTGGGCGCAGTGCCGAAGCGGACGACCGGACGTTCCGCCTCGCATCAAGATGTTCTGTTGCCAAGCGTTCGCGATCGTCGGCGGTGAGGCGGTAGGATTGCGCCAGGAGCCGGGTGCCTGACACCCAATCCGAATCGGGACCAAACATCCGCGCGTACAGATCAGCGCGAGCGTCCAACTCGTCGGCCTGTTGTCGGTGGCGGAATGCTTCCTGTTGATAGTAGTTGGCGATGAGGCGCTGATCGACCGCGGAGTTGAAAGAGACCAAATCGATTTCTTGATCCGGCGCCGCGCAGCCCGTCCAGAACCCCAGGAGGAGGACGGACAGCACCGACGGACCAAATGTTCGACCGTTCGTAATGAGTGTACGAGCGGTTACCCCATTGTGGCCTTAGTGGGCATCGCATCGAAGCCGTACTTGAGCAGCAGCTTCTGAATGCGGGGGCTCGTCATAAAATTCACGAACTGCTCAGCTGCCTGGAGCGAGTCCTGCCGGCAGGTTGAGACCACCGCTTGTCCGAATTTGACGGGAATGGAACGTCCGGACGGCGCTTCATCGATGATGCGGACTTGGCCGCTGTTGATGGCGTCGGCGCGGTATACGATGCCCAAATCGGCGTTGCCCGCGCTGACCAGACGAACAACTTCGTCGGTATCGGGTGCCAAAACCAGACGCGCATGATGATGTGCCAAGGGATCAATTTGTTTGAGCGCCTTCACAGAAATCACTCCGACACTCGACGCTTTGGGATCGACGAGGGCCACTCTCCAGGCCCCAGGAAGCGAGGCATCTCCAAATGAGACCGAAGTGGCAGCCGAGGCGGAGGACATGACCACGACCATGGAAGTCTGTGCATACTGACGAGGTCCGCCCAGCAGCGTGAGTCCTTTCTGATGGAGCGTCTCCACTTCCTGCAACGATTCGGAAAGAAACACATCGATTGGAGCCCCTTGTTCGATCTGCCGCCGCAGCGTCTGCGATGGGCCGTACCGCACCTCCACTGGCACACCGTATTCCTTTTCAAACATGCGTAAGATTTCTTGGAACGGCGCCCTGAGGCTCTGGGCTGCTGCCACCGTCAGCGTCTCGCCCCGAGCAGGGGCTCCCATTCCTAGGCTGGCGACTCCACAGACGAGCACCATTGTGATAGCCAGTTTCCGAATTCCCATTCCCACGATGCTGCTCCCTTCGTCAGACAATAGGCCTTGATGAGCGCAATGCACGATCATTCCACGCAAATTCAATACCACGTAATCTCTTGGTTCCATGACTGAGCAAATGCGCCCACCCGTTGCATTTGGTGGGTCTCCTCGATGATCGGCTCCTCGCACCTGTGAGATTCCGCACAGTCCTCACTGTGCGAAAGCGCAATGCCTCTGCTCTTCTTTGCGTACCGGCCGGTAGGAATTCCGAGGTCCCCATCCGATATCCCAACGATAAATGGCATATATTCTGACAGGTGAGGCCTGACAGAAGGTGGGGCACGTACGACAGGTAAGCTGTTTGCTACCCCGGAGCACGTTGCTCTACACTACAGATTGTCTGGCCGGAGTTCGCGCCGCCTATGAACCAGATCGTCCTCATTGCCCTCCGCAGGCCCTATACCTTTGTCGTCATGTCCATCTTGATTGTCCTCATGGGCACCAAGACGATCCTCCACATGCCGACCGACGTCTTCCCGAATATCACGATTCCCGTCACGTCCGTAGTCTGGATCTACACGGGCCTGCTGCCGCAGCAGGTAGAAGGACGCATCACCTATTTGTTCGAGCGCTTCCTCACGTCAACGGTCGAAGGCATCAAATATATCCATAGTCATTCCTATTACGGCAGCAGTATCACCAATATCTTTCTCCAGGACGGAGTCGACGTGGCCAGAGCCGAAGCGGATATCGTGGGCATTGCCCAAAACGTCGTCAAAGCGCTGCCGCCGGACATCTCGCCTCCCATGGTGATGCGTCTCGCGCCATCGTCGATACCGGTGGCCATGCTCCAGATCAGCTCCGACAACCTGACGCCTGCTGAGCTCTATAATCTGGCCTACATGCGAATCCGGCCGCTGCTCGTGACCGTGCCGGGTATCGTCCTTCCCCACCCTTACGGCGGCCAGGACATGCAGGTCATGGTCAACCTCGATCAGCAGAAACTGCTCGCACGTCACCTCACGCCGACTGATATTCACAATGTCCTCATGAAGCAATACCTCGTGCTTCCGTCCGGTGACATCAAGATCAAGTCGACCGACTGGATCGTCCTGACGAACGCCTCGCCGATGAAAATCACAGATTTTGGAGATATCCCAGTCAAGCGGGAAGGCAATGCGTTCGTCTATTTGCGCGACGTTGCCACGGTGCAGCTCATGGGCCGGGTGCAGCAGAATGCCGTACTGGTGAAGGGCAAACAGACCGTGATCATCGTCGCCATGAAGAGCACCGAGGCTTCGACCCTTGATGTGGTCGATGGAATCAAGAAGATGATTCCGCGCGCCGAGCAGGTCTCTCCTCCGGGCGTCCAGATCAGGCTTCTCGACGATGCCTCGACCTTCGTCAAGGATTCCATTTTTGACGTCGTACATGAAATGGCGCTCGCCGGGGCGCTGGTCGGCCTCATCGTGCTGTTGCTCATCGGCTCTTGGAGGGCCACGTTGATCGTCTGGACCTCGATTCCGCTCTCGATTCTCACTGCGATCATCGGCCTGCATTGGCTCAACGAGACGATCAATGTCATGACCCTGGGCGGGTTGGCGTTGGCCGTCGGCATTCTTGTCGACGATGCCACGGTGATGATCGAGAACATCGATCGCCACATTGAAATGGGCAAGCCGCTCGAGCAGGCCATTATCGACGCCGCCAACCAGATCATCGTCCCGACGCTCGTGGCGACGCTCTGTATCGCGATCGTCTGGATTCCGCTCTTCGAGCTCGGCGGCGTTGCCGGCTACCTGTTCAAACCCATGGCGGAGGCGGTGATCATCGCGATGCTCGCCTCCTTCATCCTGTCACGCACGCTGGTGCCGACGATGGCCAAATATATGATGAAGAGTCACGATGTCCAACCCGCATGACCCTCATGGGCCGTTCAGTGGCTCTCCCTCGCGGAACCCCTTTGTCCGCTTTCAGAAGGGGTTCGAGCGTCGCTTCGATCAGTTTCGCGAGGGCTATGGTCAGCGGCTCGAATATGTCATCGACCGACGCAGCACCTTCGTGAAAATTTCGTTGGCGATTGCGCTGGCATCCCTCTGTCTCTTTTTCTTTCTCGGACGCGATTACTTCCCTGAGATCCCGTCGGGCGTCATTCAGATGCATATGCGGGCGCCACTCGGGACACGCATCGAAGTCTCGGGGCGCCTGGCCACACTGGTCTCCAACAGCATCGAGGAGCTGCTTCCTGGGCAGGTTGAAAACATCGTCAGCAATTGCGGCTTGCCGGTCGGCCCGCACAATCTTGCATTCATTCCCACGCCGACGATCGGGTCCCAGGATTGTGATTTGACGATCCTGTTGGAGAATGAAAAGTCGCCGGTGTGGGACTATCGTCGCACGCTGCGCAAGGGCTTGACCGAGCGTTACCCGGGAACCGAATTCACGTTTCAGCCATCCGATTTGACCGCCAAAATTCTCAACTTCGGCGCGCCGGCGCCGATCGACGTGCAGGTCAACGGACCGGACATCTATGCCAACTACGAGTATGCGCGCAAATTGGTCGGAAAGTTTCGCGAGATCCCCGGCGCCGTGGACGTCGTGATCCAACAGACGATGCGCACACCGACCCTCATGGTCGAAGGCAACCGCACGTTCGGAATGGGTGTCAACAGAACGCTGAAGGATATGGCCGACAATTTACTGATGACGACTGCCGGCAGCCAACAGGTCGACCAGATCTATTGGCTCGATCCATCAACCGGCATGTCGTACCTGATCAATGTCTATACTCCGCAACCACAGATCAACAGCCTCAATAGTCTCAAGACGATACCGATTGATTCCTCAGACCATGCTGTGAAAGACGATATCCAGTTGCTTGGCAACCTGGCCGACTTCTCAGCGGAGGGAACCCCGGGCGTGATTACGCATGGGAACATTATGCCCTTGTTTAATGTATATGTCTCCGCGGAGGGGCGCGACCTCGGCGGTGTGCTGACGGACGTCCAGAAGATCGCCAAAACTATGGAACACGAGAAACCCCGCAGCGCCGAGGTCGAAATCCATGGTCAGGCCTCGCTGATGCACGACGCCTATTTCGAGCTGATCTTTGGGCTGCTCGCCGCCATCGTGCTGGTGTATCTGTTGATTGTGGTCAACTTTCAATCCTGGCTCGACCCTTTTATTATCATTACAGCGTTACCGGGGGCACTGGCCGGCATCGCGTGGGCGTTGTTCCTGACCCATACGCGTCTGTCTGAGCCGGCATTGACGGGCGCCATCATGACGATGGGAACGGCAACGGCAAATTCGATTCTCGTGGTCTCCTATGCGCGGGAACGGCTTCAAGAACACGGCAATGCACTCCTGGCCGCCATCGAAGCCGGAAAAACGCGGCTTCGACCAGTGCTCATGACCGCCTCGGCCATGATCATCGGGATGGTGCCGATGGCAACAGGTTATTCGACGAATGCGCCGCTGGGCCGTGCGGTCATCGGCGGTTTGCTCGTCGCCACGCTGTTCACGCTGTTCTTCGTGCCCTGCGTATATGCCATGATTTACAACAGACGAATGCCTCGCCAGAAGGAGCGTGCCACATGATGCAACGTCTGAGCGGAAAAGTCGTTGCACTGTCCGCCCTCGTCCTCTTTCTCTCCTACGTGGGCTATCGCCTCTATGAGACCAAAAGCGACGCCGCTGCGCTGCAGGCGAAGACGCTGGAAAACGCCGTGCCTACGGTGGCCGTGGTCCATCCAAAACCGGCAGACGCCAGCGAGACGATTACTCTTCCGGGCAATATTACCGCCTGGTTTGAGGCGCCGATCTACGCGCAAGTCTCCGGCTATGTGAAGATGTGGTACAAGGATTACGGCGCACAGGTGAAGAAGGGCGATATCCTCGCAGAAATCAACGCACCCGCACTCGATGCCCAATATGCCCAGGCCAAGGCGGATCTGGATTCGGAGCGTGCCAAGTATGCGCTCGCGGACATCACCGCCAAACGCTGGGTCGCGCTCCGTCCCAATCAAGCGGTGTCCGAACAATCCATTTCAGTGAAAGTCGCGGAAGCGAAAGCCGAGGCGGCAAAGGTCAAGGCCTCCGAGCAGAATGTCCGGAACTATGAGGCATTGATTCGATTCAAAACGATCGTCGCACCGTATGACGGCGTGGTGACCGTTCGAAATATCAATGTCGGCGACTATGTGAACAAGGAAGGCACGATCAGTACTCCCGGCTCGATCAGCAATCTCTTCACCGTCGCCGACGTCAGCATGATGCGCCTCTTTGTCAATGTTCCTGAGTCGTTTGGTCCGTTCCTCAACCCTGGCCTGACGGCCGACGTGACAGTACCGCAATTGCCTGACCGTCATTTCACCGGAAAATTCCTGACCGTCGCCAAGGGCTTCGACGTGAGCACTCGCACGGCGGTCACCGTCTTTACGATCGACAACGAGGATAGGGCCTTGTGGCCCGGCTCCTACGGCAAAGTGGTGATCACCGCGCCAGTCGATAGGAAAGTGTTTATGATTCCGTCGACGGCGTTGGTGTTCCAGGAACACGGCACGCAAGTGGCGGTGGTGACGGAGGATGACCGAGTGCACTTCCAACCCATCAGCGTCAGCAGACTTCTCGACAGCGCGGTCGAAGTGTCAGAAGGGATTGCCGCCAGCGACCGGATTGTGAACAATCCAGGCGCCGCATTGTTGGAAGGCGACAAGGTCCGCATCGTCACACCGGCACCGGGCTACGACCTCGACCAGATGGAACCCGCCTCACCGGCAAACCACAAAGATCAGTCGCCGAAGAAGCAATCGGCCATGTCACGATGAGTGGGGGCGAGATGCAGATGAGACCGGACATGAGAGGAATCCCTCGCCTCGGTTGCGTGCTTTTGTGCTTGCTGACTTTCACGGCGTGCAGCGACATGTTCCCAACGCTCGATCTTTCCCCTGCCTATCAGCCGCCTGAATATGTCGTTCCCGCCTCGTGGCATGGTGCAAGTCCCTTCGTGGAGGCCAAGCCATCGGACGCTGAACTGCGGCCGGATTGGTGGAAGCTGTATGACGATCCGGTCCTGACCACCCTGATCGAGCAAGCTATGGTGGCCAATCCGGATTTGGAAGCCACAGCTGAGCGGTTTGTCCAGGCGCGCGACATGATGATGAAAGCGCGCTCTCAGTATCTTCCTCGCCTGGGCCTCGGATTCGGCGCCTCGGACAACCGCGCCTCGAACAATGCGCTGTTTTTCCCCCGCGATATTTCGCAACAGGCATCGACCGTGCATCTTGGCGGACTTGCCTCCTGGGAGCCCGACTTCTGGTCAGCCCTGCGCAATGCCACCCGTATTGAGACCTATCGTGCCGAAGAACGCGCGGCCGACTACGGGCTCGCACGTCTGAGCCTCCAGGCGGAAATTGGAACGAACTATTTCCTGCTCCGCGGGTATGACGCACAGATCACAATCTACAACCAATCCATCGATCTCTATCGACGATCGCTGGACATCGTCAAAGCGCAGTTCGCAGGCGCAATCGCCTCGGCGCTCGATGTGGCCCGTGTCGAATCGCTCTTGTTCACCACAGAGACGCAGTTGGCCCGGGTCCAAGGTCAACGACAGATCACGGAACAGGCGATCGCCATCCTCGTCAATATGGCGCCGGCCAGTTTTACCATCAACCCTAGATCGGCGGACGATCTTCGCGTGGCGAGTTTCGCGATCCCGAGGACCATCCCCTCGACGCTGCTGGAACGCCGCCCAGACATCGCCAGGATGGAACGGCAAATGGCCCAGGCGAGCCGAGCTATCGGTATCGCCCGTGCCGCCTTCTTTCCGAACGTGACGTTCCGGGCTCTTGGTGGCTTTGAGGATGTCGGCTTTAATCTGATGTCCCTCGCCAATAGTTTCTGGTCGTATGGGGCTTCTGTCTCGCTGCCGGTGTTTCAAGGCGGGCTTCGGCGAGCCCAATTGCAACAGTCCTGGTCAGCCTATCGCGAGACGGAAGATCGCTATCGCTCGACCGTACTCAACGCGTTTCGCGAAGTCGAAAATAACCTGAGCCTGACCGGTCAGCTGACTCTCGCAGCCAATCGGCAGGACGCCGCCGTCGGAGCCACCTACAAAGCGCAAAATCTGACCACGGAACTCTACCAGGGTGGTCTGGCCTCCAGCCTTGAACTCATTTATGCGCAGGTCGCCACCCTGACTGCCCGCATCGAATCGGTGCAGATCAAGGCCGAATTGCTGCAAAGCTCGGTCGGGCTCCTCCGTGCGCTCGGCGGGGGCTGGAATCGGAATCAACTGCCGACCGACGAGCAAATTCAGCCGTTCGGGACGTTCCAATACGTCAATCTCAATAAACCGGCCCCTCTCAAAGGGATCGACGTCAACGCCGAGAATAACGCGATACACAACGATCTGACCAAGCCCGTCCTTCTTCCGTGAACGAAAAATTCCGGTCCACGTTTGACTCGTGTCAGTTCCGCAACTACGATGACCTCAGGAGGCTTTGATGCGACGCCTTCTGAAACTGTTCAGCGACCTCCCGATCGCGCGCAAGCTGTTGCTGGCCTCGGTCATCCCTGTCCTCACGGTCATTTCGCTCAGCATCGTCACCTACCGAAGCGTCGAAAACTTTTCGGAAGATGAGAGCGAACTCAACACCCTGTATCTGTCCCAGCGGCTTGCCGCGGAGTATTTACGCCTGGTCGTCGACCTTGAAACCGGGTTCCGCGGCTTCGTCATCACCAAACATGAAAAATATCTGTACCCCTATCGGACCGCACAGGATCACATTCAAGCCGTCGGGATCTCGCTTGACGAACAGGTGCGCCGATATGACGAGCAGCGCGCCATCCTCTCCAGCGTCCGCACCCTCGTGGCTCAGTTTACGAACGAAAAGGAGGCGTTGATCGACGCCATGAAGGCCGGGCGACAGGATGAACTCAGACAGTACATCGAGGAAGGGCGCGGCCGGATGATCATGATCCAGATTCGCGAAGAAATGTCCCGCTTCGATAAAGCCAGGCAGCAAACCTTAAATACGCTTCTCTCACGACTGTCACAGGATCGAAGCACGATGCTGTCCGTCATCCTTGGCGGCGGTACGCTGGCGCTGTGCCTGATGCTTCTGGCGTTGCACCTCATTGCCCGCTCGATCACCGGACCGCTCGTGTCCCTGGCGAAAGCGGTGAGTTCGTCTCCCGCCGGCATCGCACCAACCGTCCCCGTCATGGATCGCACAGACGAAATCGGCAATCTCACCAAAGTCATCCATACGATGAGCACTCAACTCCAAGCCCACCTAAGGATGGTCGAAAAATCAGAGGCGGAGTTGCGCAACGTGAACCGCGATCTTTCCGCTTCGGAGGCCAAGTACCGCAGCCTGGTCGATCTCGCTCCGTTCGGCATCTTCTCGACAAAAGGATTCGACGTCACATTCAGCAACCGACACAACCGCATCCTCGCCGGCCTCGACCCCGACGGAGACGAGAACCCTGACGCCTTCCGTCAATGGATCCATCCTGAGGACCGTGAACGGGTACTCACCGAGTTCGCCCGAGCGGTGCAAGAGCGTAGACCCTATGAGACGGTGTTCCGGTTTCTGCACCAGAACGGCACGATGCGCAAGGTTCTCAGCCGGCGCATTCCGCTGGAACAGGAGCCCGGCCGGACGGTGATCTACCAGGGATTCAACATCGATATCACCGCCCTCGATGATATGCAGCAGCAGCTCGGCCGGGCCGAGCGCCTCGCCACCTTGGGGCAGGTCGCCGCAGGCATTGCCCACGAAATCCGGAATCCGCTGGTCGGAATCGGATCGACGGCTGCGCTCTTACGGGACGAGTTTGATCCGTCGGACGAAAAACGGGCGGACCTCGACATCATCTTGAATGAAACCCGCCGGCTCGACCGCATCGTGAATCAGATTATCGACTACGCCCGTCCGCGGGATCTCGTGCCGACAACTTGGCTGGTGGAGGGGCTCATCGAGGAAGTGCTCAAGTTGCTGGATACGCGTCTCGAGGCCCAACAGGTCACGGTCATGCGGTCCTGCGGCACGACGACAGCGGCCTATGCGGACCGGGACCAGATCAAACAGGTCGTGCTGAATTTGTGCCACAACTCGCTGGATGCCATGCCGGACGGCGGCGAACTGCGTATCGGCGCCGGCCACTCGGCCCGCGGAGGACATCGCGGCCTCTTCATCGAGGTAGCCGACACCGGCTCCGGGATTAGCCCGAAGCACCTCGCGCAAGTCTTTCAGCCGTTTTTCACGACCGGGAAGAAGCACGGTACGGGACTGGGCCTAGCCATCTGCCGGAATATTGCCGAGGCCCACGGGGGAGATATGATGCTGACAAGCGAGCCGGGCCACGGAACGACCGCGCGGCTCTGGCTGCCGCTGCGGCCAGGGCCCGACTCTCTGGGAAGCTTGGCATGAACGCCACGATCTTCGTCACCGACGATGAGCCTGCAATCCGCTCCGCGCTCGTCAAACGCCTATCCCGGCGTCAGCATCGCGTCACGGCGTTCGAATCCGGCGAGGCATTGCTCCAAGCCTTGGAGCACGAGGTGCCGGATCTCATGTTTTTGGATGTGAAGATGCCGGGCATCTCGGGTCTCGAGGCGTTGAAAGCCTGTCGCGCCAAGGCGCCGTTCGCCCTGATCATCATGCTCACCGCTTACGGAACGGTCCAGGACGCCGTGGAGGCGATGAAGCTCGGGGCCTATGATTTCGTCATCAAGACCGTGGACCTCGACGGGATGGAACAGGTCCTTGAGCGGGCACTTGAGCTGTTCGCGCTTCGGCGCCGTCTCTCTTATCAGAGCGAACAGGACAGAAATCAGTATGCCATGAATCATCTGATCGCCGACAGCGCGGCGATGAAGAGTCTTCTGGAACAGATTCGGGAACTGGCCCACAATCCCAAGAGCACCGTGCTGATGTTGGGAGAGACGGGTACGGGGAAGGAGTTCGTCGCACGGGTGCTGCACCATAACGGCAGCCGCGCAGCCGGTCCCTTCATCGGTGTCAATTGCACGGCCATCCCACGCGATCTTTTCGAAAGCGAATTGTTCGGCTACGAACGGGGGGCCTTTACCGGCGCACACCAGCGGAAACTCGGCTTGCTCGACCGGGCCGAAAACGGGACGTTGTTTCTCGATGAAATCGGCGACCTGGATTTGAGCATGCAAGCAAAGCTTTTGAGAGTACTCCAGGAACGGACCTTCCGTCGCCTCGGAGGAACCACCGACATCACCGCAGATTTCCGCTTGATCGCCGCGACCAACCGC
>JAICVE010000249.1 GCA_025935475.1 Nitrospira sp.
CCCCTTTCATCACTGCGCTGAATGCTTGTCTTACTGCAAACCCTTGACCAGATTCGGCTTGGTTACCTCAGTTCCGTAGTCTGACTTGTTCTGGACCTTCGTCTCGGGCGCGACGGTCTGATAGCCCCATCCCGGCTGCGGTTCACAGTTCCAGCAAGGCGCCGCACCGGTGAACTCGCCAACCGTGGTGGTGATGGATCCACCAGTTGCCGCACCGGGGAGCACACCACCGGATATGCCGCCGGTGGTCGAACCACTATTGGTGTTGATGCCGCGCTCGGTCATCGGATTCGGACGCTGACCCAAACCACCGAATCCTGCGAGCTTCTCGTTCCCACGCAGCACGCTGATCTCACGAACCAGCTTGCGGCCGGTGCCGAAAGGCTGGGCGGAACTCGTTTCCTCGAATGCTTGAATAATGACATCGTCGCCGGCTTCCAATGTGCGGACTTGATCCATGTTGGTCTTGTCATCGAAATACACCGTACGGTAATTCATCGCGCCGCCGCCCGCACGTCCTTCATCATGAGAGCTGCCGCCGCTCTCCAGATGCAGCTTCCTTCCTGGAAGATCAACCCCCAGCACTCGGCCATAGACCGTTTCCGCCTGCGACAACCGCTCAAGGAAGCTTGACCGGTCAAACACATTCACGCGAGTGCTATTCCCGGACACGTCACCGACGCCTTCGCCCACGCCCATTCCGGATTGGTTGCTCTGCAACCGCTCCTGGGCGACCGCTACACTCACGGAGCCGACAAAGAGAATTGCCGCTCCTAGCGCCAACACCTTACGCATGTGCTGCCTCCTTGGTGAGTTAGAAAATAATAATGTAATGACGGACAACAGGACAGGACGATGTATGCCCCATGAAATCGTTTTATTTTCATGACACTAGGGGTCGGATGATAGGCCAGTCCAAAAAACAAGTCAAGAGGGGACACCATGGTGCCAGATGGTGCCCGGAGGGAGGGTCGAACTCCCACTCTCTTGCGAGAACCGGATTTTGAGTCCGGCGCGTCTGCCAGTTCCGCCATCCGGGCAAAAGTGAAGGGGCGCCACTTGTAACATGAAGTCAAACAAGGGTCAATCATAGGTGGCCCCAGGGTCTCCCTCTTTTCTTTGGAACGAAGGCGATGCTACAATCTCGCAGAAGTTGGCCTCATTCAAGGAGGATTAAGACTCTATGACTCAAGTCCAGTGCGTCACGTGCGGGCAGGCCGGTGAACCGATCACGGATCCCCTGTTCATGGGAAAACTTGAAACAGAGATTAAATCAAAGGTCTGCAAACCCTGCTGGAAAAAATGGGAATCCATGCGGGTCATGGTGATCAACGAGTATCAGGTGAACCTCGGCGATGAGAGCGGTCGTGAACTGGTCAAGAAGCAGATGAAGGCGTTTTTAAAACTCGAAGGCGAGCAAGCGGACACCTCCAAACTGGATCAAAATTATCGCCCGCAAACCTGAGCTCCACGTCTCTGCCCGTGAGGCGGTTTTCCGTCACGCGGTTCACCGACTTTCCTCTTGGATCTCGCCAGCTTCGTTGACAGGCCAAATTCAAAAATGATAGGGTGCAAAATTCCTTTCGTGTCCCGATAGTTTCGGACGGTTCCGGGAGCGTGATTTGCCGTGATTACCCAAATGCATCTCAAGGGGTTGATGTTCGACCCCTATAACAACGCCTACATTGTCGTGCTGCGCGACGAAGACGGGCACGAAATGCTCCCCATCTGGGTGGGCAAAGCGGAGGCCGGCGCCATCAGCATGGCACTTGAAAACGTGGCCCCTCCTCGTCCGATGACGCATGACTTTATGAAATCGATCCTCGATGCCTATGACGCAAAGGTGATCAGCGTGGTCATCACGGATCTCAACGAGAACACCTACTTCGCCAAAATTCACCTCATGTACCAAGACTCGGAATACACGGTCGATGCGCGCCCCAGCGATGCTATTGCGCTCGCATTACGCTCCAACGCGCCGGTGTTCGCCAAGGAATCCGTGCTCAACAAACAGAGTTCTGAAGAACTCGAGCAATGGCTGGAAAACTTGAAGCCCGAAGATTTCGGGAAATTGGACTCGTGATGGGCCAGACCGATCCTGCCCCTCAACAACGCCTGGTCGAATACGTCGTCGATCGCGTGCTCGACGAGACCAACACCGATACTAAAATCCTCGTGCTCGCCCGTCAGGACGGCCATCTCGACAGCTTTCCGATCTGGATCGGCTCAGCGGAAGGTCATGCCATCAAGCTGGCGCTCGACACGACATTGACCCCTCGACCGATGAGCCACGATCTGGTCAAAAGTTTTATGGAACACCTGAATGTCACCGTCCGTCGTGTGGTCATCGGCGACGTGAAGAACAGCACCTATTACGCGACCGTGTACCTCGAGAACAACGGCGTCGAGCGAACGGTGGATGCCAGACCGAGCGATGCCATCTCACTGGCCTTGCGAACACGGGCGCCATTGTATGTCAGCGAGGATGTGCTCGCCCGGCGCAACACCGCCAATCTCGAGTCATGGCTGGCCAAACAGGATGTGAAGAGCAGCACGAAGCAGCCGGAAGTGCAGGATTCGTGTGTCATTCGTTGTGAAGGAGCGCGGAAAGACGATGTCGACCTATTTACAGAAACCAGCTGAAGTGCAAGAGAAATGGTACCTCGTGGACGCTGAAGGCAAGACCCTTGGGCGCCTTGCGGCTCGCGTGGCAGGCATGCTTCGGGGCAAGCATCGACCGACATTTACCCCAAACGTGGACATGGGCGACCATGTGGTCATCATCAACGCTGAGAAAGTCCATTTGACCGGCGATAAGATGGAGACCAAGCTCTATCGCAGCCACTCGGGTTACCCGGGCGGCTTAAAGACCGCGACGGCTAAGCATGTGTTCCGCAAAGATCCGACGAGGCTCCTTGTCGAGGCGATTGAAGGCATGCTGCCCAAAACCCCTCTCGGCAACCACATGGCCAAGAAGCTTCGGGTCTATGCCGGCGCGACGCATCCACATCAGGCGCAGAATCCCGAAACGATCACGCTGAATTGATCTATTTATGATCTGAGTGATGCGAGTGAAAACAAGGCTTTTTCAGCATCCTACTAGTGAAGAGGGAGGAATCAGAGCATGGCAGCAGTCACCGAATACGCAACTGGACGGCGGAAATGTGCGATCGCCCGCGCCTGGGTCACCGCCACGGCGGGTGACATTACAGTTAATGACCAGCCTCTGGAAAAGGCATTCCCCCGCCTGACACTGCGGCAAATCATTCAACTTCCGCTCGAGATGGCGGGCGTGTCAGGGAAATTTTCGATCAAAGCGACCGTTCACGGCGGTGGACCGACAGGGCAAGCCGGCGCGCTGCGTCATGCTATCGCCCGGGCGTTGGTGAGCTTGAGCCAACCGCTCCGAGCCCCGCTGAAGAAGGAAGGTCTGCTCACCCGCGACTCACGCGTGAAAGAGCGCAAGAAGTACGGCCAGAAGGGCGCCAGAAAGCGGTTCCAATACTCCAAACGATAAGACGCCCGAGCCGGCACGACAAAAAGGGAAGGCGTCCGGCCTTCCCTTTTTTTATGTCTACAGCTATAAACACACGTGATCGTTAAGAAGGATGATGAAAAAGTCCGTAGTGAGAACGCCGCCTGGTGAAAGGCGCGTCTCGGCGCGCTCGGGTTGGGCGGGTGAAACTATTGGCTTTTGCAGCATCCGCAAACCACAATGAGAAAGATTCGCATCGCCATCGCAGGCGCCAGCGGTTATGCTGGAGCGGAGCTCGTCCGACTGGTCGTGCTCCATCCGCACTTTGAACTGATCGCGGTCACATCGGAAAAATCGGCCGGCGCGTCCATTGGCTCCGTGTTCCCAAGCCTGGCCGGCTTGGTCCCGTTGACCTTTCAAGCTTTGGCTCCCGAGACACTTGCACAACAAGCCGACGCGGTCTTTCTCGCCCTTCCCCACACGAAATCGTTGGACCCGGTCGCCGCCTGCATGGCGACAGGGAAGTTCGTCGTGGATTTGAGCGCCGACTATCGCCTGAAAGATCCAGCCGCTTACGAACGGTGGTATCAAACGCCTCACACACAGGCGGATCTGTTGAAGACGGCTGTGTACGGGCTTCCCGAACTCCATCGCGAGGCGATAGCCAAGACCAAATTGGTGGCATCACCGGGATGTTACCCGACGGCGGCGATTTTACAATTGGCGCCGTTGTTCGCCCAGGACCTCGTACAGGCCCAAACGGTCGTCATCGACGCGAAGTCGGGCATCTCTGGCGCCGGCCGCACTCCGGCGTTGCCCTATCATTTTCCCGAAGCGCATGAATCGCTGGAGCCCTACAAGATCGGGCAGCATCGCCATATTCCGGAAATCGAACAAGAACTGCACGCACTCGTACAAGGGCATGCGGGCCCATCGCCTGTCGGACCCGGCACAAGCACCGTCACCTTCACGCCGCACCTCGTGCCGATGAATCGCGGCATCCTGAGCACGGCCTATTGCCGCCTCAAGACACCGATGGCCGTCGCCGACCTGCGCGCGCTCTATCAGACCTTCTATAAGAACGACCGGTTCGTCCGACTGTCGCATGACGTCGTCCCCAATCCGCGCTACATCAAAGGATCGAACTACTGCGACATCGGCGTGTATGCCGATGCGCGTGCCGGCTGGATCGTGACCGTGGCAGCGCTCGACAATCTCGTCAAAGGCGCAGCGGGTCAGGCGATCCAAGCGATGAACCTGATGCTCGGACTTCCCGAAGAAACCGGGTTATCCGCCCCGGCCGCCTATCCCTAACCTTCCCATCCTGCGATGCACACATCCGCATGAGCCAGCACGACTCCCGAGGCATTACGG
>JAICVE010000111.1 GCA_025935475.1 Nitrospira sp.
TCAGCTGGAATGCCCCTCGCTTCCGGAAAACCGGACGACATGGTCCTCGTGCCGACTGGCGAATTCCGGATGGGCGCTCCGGCAGGCAGCGGGGGTCTTCCGGACGAGCAACCGGAGCGAGCCGTGCTGCTGTCGGCCTTCTACATCGACCGCTTCGAGGTCACTAATGAGGCCTATCTCCTCTTCGTTTCCTTGACCGGTCACCGGATGCCCGAAAATTCCAATCCCGCGGCGACGCTCTGGAAGGATCGCAGACCGATGCCGGGCATCGAACGGCATCCCGTCGTGAACGTCAGCTGGACCGATGCTGACGCCTATTGCCGTTGGGCCGGTAAGCGTCTTCCCACAGAAGCCGAATGGGAAAAAGCGGCCAGAGGAACGGATGGGCGCCGGTATCCCTGGGGCGACCAATGGGACGTGCTCTTGACCAACAGCGCCAGTTATTGGGCCGGCCGCACGGTCCAATTCGACAGCGGGGCGGACTGGGAAGCGTTTTGGGTCAAGGGCGAAGGAGCGCACATCGCCAAAGAGAAAGGCCTGAATGGAGAGGTCCTGACGATGCCGGTCGGCAGTTTCCCTGGCTCGGTAAGCGTCTATGGGCTATTCGATATGGCCGGGAATGTGGCCGAGTGGGTACAAGATTGGTACGATCCCAACTATTATCCTTCCGGGCCTCTCACGAACCCCACAGGCCCACCTCGCGGTGCGATCAAGTCGATGCGCGGAGGCTCTTGGCTGAAGCCGGCGGTGAGTCTGCGGACGAGCGACCGCGATTGGGGCACGATCGACAGCCGCCCGAGCGGTACGGGTTTCCGCTGCGCGCAAGATTCCTACTAGTTCGTCGTCATGGTCTAAACATGACGCAATCCACCTGTTCGACCCGGACAAACGGCATAATCAGTCCAAGCCCCTCCTCTTCATGTGAGAAATCATACACGATGGACTCTTCAGGTATGAGCCTTCCGGTCATGACGACATCGATTTCTACGGGGTGATGTTGTTCGAGCAGACCTTCAAGGAAACCCTGTTGAGACGCGTCTGTTGCGATACTGAGATTTCCAGGGGTCTCCTCCGGCTTGAACCGAACCATTCCCCACGTGGTTTTGATGAACTTGGGTCCAAGGGCGATCGGAAATCCGCCAATCACAGGATCGTAGCGAGACAGTGCTCCACTCCATGTAAACACAACCCGTTTGAGTAACGCCTGCTTGCCTTCGCGCTTTGCATCCCGTTCGCGGTTGAGAGCAAATAGCCGCTCATCGTGTCCTGGAGCGTGATGCCCATCGCCGTACACGGCACTCCAGTCGGGCGGCACCCCGTCTAACTCGGTCAGAAATTCCTCGATTGAAGCTGGACGTATCAGGACTATGGCGTCGGGGGGAAGGATGCTGTCGAGTTCATCGAGGTTCAGATACCGAAGTGGGCTGGAGCCGCCAGGCTCTGCGCTCCACCCTTCGCCCGTGAAGACCAAGGTGATGAGCAACAATATCGCGCGTACGCACATGACTGAACCGAGAAAACAGTCAGGCCGGTGCACGTGCGATCGCCTGTTGGAAATCGGCAAGCAGCTCGCGGGCCGCAGCATGGTCGACAGGCAAGAGGCCTTCCTGTGCCAAGAGGTCGAGACGAGGTGAGGGATCAATGCGACGGAGTGCTTGTTTGGTCAAACCTGGCGTGGCAACCGCTTTCCGGTAAGTGGCCACCCATGTGTCGGTGATGACCCGCAATCCAGGATCCGAACGGGTCATCCGGCCAAGCCGAACTTGCTCGAGAAGTTTGATCAGCGGATCGGATTGCGAAATGACGGCGATGGTTCTATGGAGCAGGTGTTCGACGTCGTTCATGCTAATTCATGGAACAAGCCCCAGGCCCCCTGGGATCGCCGCAGCTCCCGCAGGCACCTCCACCGGAAGGCGCCCATCCTCCCGTGGCCCCGACGCCGAATGAGGAAAATTGCTTTTCCAATGTCGTGGTCTGGCATTTCGGACACGCGGCTTGCGCCGACCCTTGGAGCAAAAGCTCGAAGCGATGATTGCATTCCCGGCAGACATATTCGAAGATAGGCATAATGGTTACTCCTGTCTGCCTCCATTATAGAAGTGACGGGCAGCAGTTCGCAACGCATGAGGCTGGAGATGTATCAGGAAGAAAAAACATTTGTCCTGCGGTTCAGTTTAGAGGCGTCGTTCCCGGAGGATTATGACGGTGATGACGACCATCTGGCCTGGGTTCAAGAATGGGAATCTGAGATCAAACCAGGGATGCTGAAGCAGGTCTTTGAGGCGCTGCGCCGGCATCCGTCCTGGACGTCGCATGTCCGTAACCGGGGTCTGTCGTCCGCCGACGAAATCGAGGTCGTCCTGGCACGGGATTTTTCCAACCCAGCCCCATTCTCATTAAGACGATGAACGCCGCCTTTGGGCTGTACCTTCATATTCCGTTCTGCCGGCAGCGCTGCCATTTTTGCGCCTTCTATCTCGAGCTTCACCGTGATGCGGCGGCCGAGAACTTCCTCCGCGCTCTTCACACTGAGCTCCGCCTCTACGCAGCTGACAAAATGACCGCAGGAAGGTCCGTGCGATCCGTGTACTTCGGCGGCGGAACGCCGACCGTGCTCACGGCCGCCCAACTGACTAGCCTTATTTCTGCCGTTCGGGAGTCGTTTGCCATGGATCGGGACTGTGAAATCACGGTGGAAGCCCATCCCTCCACTGTCGGAATCGCTGACCTCTCCGCCCTCCGGCGAGCCGGCGTGACGCGTCTCAGCTTCGGTGCCGAATCCATGCACGATGACGAATTGGTTCGCATCGGGCGCCCAGGAGCGACAGCCGACACTGTTGAAGCCGTGGCCAGCGCACGCACCGCGGGATTTACGAACATCAGCGTCGATCTCATGTATGGCCTTCCTGGTCAAACGCTAGAGAGCTGGCAGCGTGCGCTGAGCACCTGCTGTGACCTGTCTCCGACGCATCTATCCTGCTATGCGTTAACAGTGGAAGACGGAACGCGCTTCGCCCATGACGTCCGCCAGGAACCACGTCAGGCTCCCGATGAGGAATTGCAAGTGGAGATGGATCAAGCGGCACGGCAGATGCTGACTGAAGCCGGGTATGCGCGATATGAGATTTCCAATTATGCCATGCCAGGCTTCGAATGCCGTCACAACCTCTTGTACTGGACCGAAGGACACTATCTCGGACTCGGACCCAGCGCGCAGTCGTTCGTTGACGGCGTTCGGTTCGGCAACATCGCGAATCTCAGTGCCTACGAATCGGCGTTGGGCGAGGGCCGCTTGCCGGTCCACGATCGGTCGCTGCTCACGGCCGAGGAACAGCTGCGTGATGCCGTGATTTTCGGACTGCGGCTTGAACGTGGTATTCCGACATCGCATCTCAACCATCATGCCGCCAATTACGGCTATGAGAAGGCGGTCACGCTTCTGCGCACCAGCAACTTATTAGAGGAGAAAGACGCACGCACCCGCCTATCCGCCCAGGGCCGACTTCACGCCGATAGCGTGGCAGAGAAATTATTCTAGTTTCCGATTAGTGCCGCACCATCAGCACATGGAGAGCCGTGTCGGCGAGGATGCCAGCCCAAGCCGCGGCATTCAGCCACCGCAGCGCGCGACGTGGCGACCTCCAATGATGAACCAGGGCCAGCAACAGGCAGAGCTGGGTCGCCAGAGAAAAGGGTCGGTGAAGGTTCGCGGAAACTGCCCCACGCTCGCTGCCCACCGCTGACACGGCGGCGAGGAGATAGCAGGTGAACGCTCCAACCTGCAGCCACCTGGCACGCGGATCGTGCCCACCACGGACCGCCAGTACCAATGCCCATGTCAAACAGACAATGACGATCAGCAGGAGGAGAGGAAACAGCGGCCACCAGACTTTGGCATCGAGCATGGACGGCGACTGTAACAAAGGCTTTGACGGGAGGTCAATGTGGACGCCGCGGACGCCGGTTGACATTCTGTTCCGGTAAACGAGAGACTACTGACATCGATTGGAGGACCAATGCCTGTCAACATGGATCCAGCGAAAAAACACCGCCGACGGCCTGCCGATGCCCCGGTTCAGCCGGCCGCGCCCCAGGCACCATCCGGCAGAAAACAGTTTGGAGAAGAAACGGACGAGGACCGGCTCAAGGCATTGGCGGACGCGGAAAAGAAAAATCTGTGGGATGCCACAGAAGTCATCGACATGGACACGTTTTAGCGGGAATCAAAGCCTCCAACGGAATGATGCTATCCGTGCGGCGGCAGGAAGTAGAAGGCCATCGCCAGCATCGCATAAACTCCAACCAGCATCACCCCTTCCATCCAATGTGATTCGCCGTCCATCGACACGAATCCGACGATCAAGACGGAGATCGTGACGGCAGCGACCTCAAAGGGCGTAAAGATCAAATCCAACGGCGTCCCGAACAGATAGCTGCAGAACACCAGGACCGGTGCGACGAGCAGTGCAATTTGCAGACTGGATCCCACCGCAATACCGAGCGCCAAATCCATTTTGTTCTTCGTGGCCACCATGACGGCCGTCGAATGCTCGGCCGCATTGCCGACGAGGGCCACCAGAATCACGCCAACAAATACCTGCGTGAGGCCCAACGTCGCCGCCGCATGCTCAAGCGCTCCAACGAGCAGTTCGCTCATCGCGGCCACCATGACCGTCGAGGCGGTCAGGACGGCGATGGCGCGGCCGCGACTCCAGAGCTTTTCGCCAGACGCGGACATCTCGTGCTCTCCTTGATACACGTGCCGATGGGTTCTCAAGGAAAAGACGAGGCTCATGATGTAGATCGCAAATAACACAACTGAAATCTCAAGGCTCAGTTCCCGCTCAACCGCGATGCCTCGGTCGGAGGCAGTGAGGTGGAATAAGGCTGGGATAATGAGTCCTACGGCAGACAATAACAGGAGACTTGCACCCAAACCGGCGGCGGTCTGATTGAACTTCTGGCGTTCATACTTCATCCCACCAGCAATCATCGACGCACCTAGCACGAGGAGGATGTTGCCAAGAATCGATCCGGTGAGAGAAGCCTTCACGACGTCATGCAATCCTTCGCGCAGGGCAGCGAGCGCGATGATGAGCTCCGCCGCATTGCCCAACGATGCGTTCAACAGGCCCCCCAGTCCAGCTCCCACATACGCGGTCAAATGTTCCGTTGCCCGTCCCAGAAGGCCGGCCAGTGGAATGATCGCAAGCGAGGCAGAAATGAACACCCCCAGATCGTTTTGCTGCAGGAGTGCCAGCACGATCGTCACCGGGACGAAGATCAGCAGAAGATCGAGCCACGAGGTCAGCACTGGTCGCGTCATGGCGGCGAACGTTAGCACGAGCCATGTGCTTTGTCGATGAACACTGGGGAGAACCGCGTTTGCTCTGCGACGTTTCGCGAGCGTGGGCGGGAAAAAGGATTTCAATCGAGGCCGTACACTCTGTTAGAATCGCCCCCCATGGCCGACTCCCCCGCCCCTGTTGCGACACCACTCGCGACTGAAACTCCCTCTACTGGAACGGGTGACGACCTCGAAGCCCGCGTCGTGGTGTACAACTGTGATTGTCACACGTATCAGCAAGTCATCGCCCTGTTTTGTCAGTGCATTCCGGGGATGACGCCGTCGAAGGCCTTTGAATTGGCCTGGAAAATTGACCACCAAGGCGAGGCGGTGGTCTTTACAGGAAGCTGGAAACAATCGGAAGAAATCGCCGGAAAACTGGCCGGAGGCGGATTACGTGTGACCGTGCAATAGAATCACTTTTTCTTGTGCGGCTTGCCAGCCGGCTTGGCCTTCGGAGGGTGTTTTGGCTTCGCCTTGACCGACGAGGCGACGGGCTTCTTCTGAGAGGATTTCCGCGAAAAGGCGCCTTTCGAGGCAGCCTTGGCTTGTGCCACCTCCGCTTGAAGCTTGTGGGTACCGGCCGTGCGATTGAGCTTCGTCACCATTTCATTGTTGTACACGCGTACCTGATATAGTTCGAAGAGCTTGGCGACCGCCTTCTGATCGCCCTTTTTGGCGGCGTTCAGAAGACGCCGGCGCTGATTCATCTCTTCTTCTTCGGTGTGAGATGCGGCCCGTCGTTCCATGCCAACCCCTTTGCCAAGTCTCGATGCGCAATCTCCGCTCCATCAGTGGACGGCAGGAGAAAAATTGCCGAACTATATCAGAATCGGCGGCGATTTGAAAATGCCGCCCGCCTCGGCGGGCCCGATGGTTTCTCCCCGTTGAGGCGCGGAAAACGCCACAGGTATAATTGGTCGTTGCTCTGACCTCTATCATATGAAGGAGATTCATCATGAAGACACACACCCCCGAACAGGCGACCGTTGCCGATGACCCGAAAGCACGCGAAGCGCTCCGCCTCGCCTTCGAGAATACCGCCCGCTGGCCGCAGGGATTCAAAGGCTTCACCGCGGAACTGACGGTCAACATCAACGGAAAGGAATTTCACGGCCCTGTGACGGTGAAAGGCCCTCGTGAGGTATCCGTTCAGTTGAGCGACGGTGAGGTGCAAAAATGGGCCCAGGATCAGCTCGCCATGATCGCCGTTCACCGCGGGCCGCGCACGTTCGACGAATCCGACGGCAAGTACACGCTCACCATGGAAGAGGACGGTCATCCGCTGGGAGCCAGGCTGGACATTCACGGCTCGCACTCCTTTTACCGTGTAAAAGACCATCGCATTACCCAGATCAATCGGACCATGTCGCATCCCAACATGGCGCCCTTTGCCTTTACGATCAACGTTGAGGAGAGCGCCATCACGCAAGACAAGAAACATCTCACGACGAAGTACACCGTGTATTATTTTTCGCCCGAAGACGGGAAGCTGAAAAACGTCGAGAGCTTCACCGACACCCACGCGCGCGTAGGCGCCGCTGATCTCCCGGCCACCCGGCGCATCATCGCGTTCGAGAACGGCGGCGTGGTTGTGAAAAGTTTCGCCCTGACCCGCCATCAATTGCTGTGAGATCCGCTATGGACATCCGAAAACACTTTCCACGCAGCATGCGCACGACGCTGGCGGGCTACGTCCATTTGGCGCGGATGATCGATAAGTGCCGGGCCGTCCTGGCGGGTACGGAAGGAGAATACATTTACCCCTGTCCGATGGATGTGCGTCTGATGGACTTTGCCGGGATTACCAGTGAACAATTCACCGCCGCGGTGAAAGCGCATCCGACCGACGAAGGCGTCGAAACCTGGTTCCGGCAGACCGCAAGGTCGCATCCGGCCGCCGACATCGAGGCGTGGAACAGCGAGCTCTTGTCGCGCGGACCTAGTTCTCCGGAAAGCGCCGAGCGATTCAAGACATACCGCGATGCCGCCGATCCTTCGAGGATCGACATTACTGCATGGGCCGATCTTCAAGATCTCGAGGAAGACCGCAGCGTCCCGCGGCGTTAACTCAGCGGAAAAGAGCAGCGATCAACACGCCCACAACTGGCCTGAGAGAGCAGGTTAGGTCGAACAAGTGCAATGAGAAATACAGAAATGCGCTGAGGAAAATCGTCGAGGCACTACAGCACCGGTATCGCGGCCTCTGCTTGGTTATCGGTACCCTTCTCCGCTCGTGCTCCCGCCGAAGCCGCCCCAGTTTCCGCCGAAGCCGCCTTGCCCTGTTCCCCAGTACTCGCCGCGTTGAATCCGGCGATAGGGATGACGCAGGTCGGGCCGGCTGATCCACCAGAAGAAGGCGATGGCACCGATGCTGGTGAACAGCGTGATCCAGAATCCGATGCCTTTATAATGCGTTCGCGACGGACTTCCGACACGGACGTTCTGGCTGTGAGAAGCCAACGCGACCGCCGTGCGATACAGCCCTTCGCCGAAATGGCCGCGCTCAATCGAGGGGTGCAGGTATTCGCTGCCGATTTGGCTCATGACCGGCGGCGTGATCACCGGCAGCATCTGTCGACCAAGTGTCAGAGCGGCTTGCCGCTCCTCCACCGCGAGCAGCACAAGGATACCGTGCTCTTGTTGCGCCGACCCGATGCCCCATTTCTCGTAGATGGCCGTCGCATAGTCGTTGGCGGATCGAAACGGTTTCACACTAGGCACGGTCACGACGACCATCTCCACCCCAGTCTTCCGTTCCAGATCCTGCGCCACAGAACGGATTCGTGCCCGCCACTCCTCTTCGAGGACCTTCGCGTGGTCACTGACATAGCCCATGGGATCGGGCAACTTGGCGGTAGGGCGCTCGTAGGGACTCGCCGTCGACGACGACGGATTGGCCGCCAGGATGCAGACGATGAGGAGCGTCAGGTACCGGCTCATCGGTGGAGGGCCTCCGAGAGCATGGTCGTCGCCTTCAAATAGCGATCAAATACGCGTGGGACTTCCGAA
>JAICVE010000424.1 GCA_025935475.1 Nitrospira sp.
AAAGCCGAGTGGCCCCTTGAGATCATGCCGGAGGGCCGTCGACATGAGCACCCGCAGAGAGCCGATCGCGTTGCTGGTGGCCGCAGGATCGGTCGCGTCCGCCTCAACGAGAATCGCCGGCCGTTCCCCCCGCAGCAAATCACGCATGAAATTCTGCGGAATGTTCACCACAAACTGCACTTCTCCACGGGCAAGCACATCCCGGCCTTCCTGCTCGGTCGTCAGTTCTCGCTTGAATTCAAAGTAGTCGCTGTTGCGAATGGCGTGGAGCAACGTGCGGCCTTGCGGGCCGTAGTCGGCCAGGAGCACAGCGGTGGGCAGGCGCTTCGGATCGGCGTTGATGGCATACCCGAACAGCACGAGTTGGATCAACGGGACGCCGATCATCATGCCAAAGGTCACGCGGTCCCGGCGCATCTGGATGAATTCTTTCACCACGATGGCCCAAAGACGCGATAGCGAGAATCTGCGTGGCGTGCTCATGACGCAAAATTGTCCGGCGCCCGATCCATGAGGTGAATAAACACTTCTTCCAGACCCGAGTTGATCCGATGCCATTCATAGGGCGGAGTGCGAAAGGGCGCGATGGCGGTGTCAAGGGCCGCGGCGTCATCGCTGCTGACGTGCAACCGGTTGCCGAACGCGACCGCTTGGCGCACGCTGGGATGCCTTCGCAGCTCTTCCGCCAGCTGGTGCAGGTTCGGCCCGCTCACCGCCCAGGTCGTGAGACGCGCCTGCGCGATGACGTCCGGGACGGTACCGTGCGTGAGCAAGCGTCCGTAGGCGATATACGCCACCCGGTGACATCGTTCAGCTTCGTCCATGTAGTGGGTCGTGATTAGAAACGTGAGCCCTTCGGCGGCAAGCTGATGAATCTGTTCCCAGAATTCGCGACGAGCCTTCGGGTCCACGCCGGCCGTGGGCTCATCGAGCAGCAGAAGCTTCGGTTGGTGAATCAGACAGGCCGCGAGCGCGAGCCGCTGCTTCCAGCCGCCCGACAGCTGTCCAGCCAGCTGCTGCTGGCGTTCAGCAAGCCCCAGTCGTTGGAGACTCCGCTCGACAGCTTCCCGCCGGTTCTTCACGGCGAACATGCGGGCCACGAAGTCCAGATTTTCAGCGATACTGAGGTCTTCGTAAAAGCTGAACCGCTGGGTCATATAGCCGACCTCAGATTTGATGGATTCGCTCTCCCGGATGACGTCGTACCCCAGACAGGTGCCGCTACCTTCATCCGCACGAAGCAGACCGCAGAGCATCCGGATGAATGTGGTCTTTCCGCTGCCGTTCGGGCCGAGAAATCCGTAGATCTCTCCGCGACGGACCTCGAGGCCGATCCGATTGACGACCGTGCGCTCGCCGAACCGTTTCGTCATCCCGTGAACGTCGATGGCGAGGGTCTGTGCAGACAGGTCGTTCATCGGGCGGACCCGAATAATACGTCCACCGGCTGCCCCGGATTCAGCTCCGCGGCCGCTGATGGATCAAAGACAAGTTCCACCATAAAGACCAATTTGTCGCGGCTTTCTTGGCTATAGATTACCGGAGGGGTGTATTCGGCGCGCGGCGAGATGTAGCTGACCTTCCCCGAAAATGGTCTTGTGACACCGTCGACGGCCACCTGTGCGTCATCGCCAGGATGTATTGTTCCAAGCCGTTTCTCCTGCACGAAGGCCCGCACCTTGATGTTTTCAGGAGGCAGGAGGACCACCACCGGCCGCCCCGCCGGGACCCACTCGCCCTCTCGATACAGCGTGTCGAACACCAGCCCTGATTTCGGCGCCTGCTGACGCTTCTGCCCGAGCTCCCATTCAGCCCTGGCCAGCGCCGCCTCGCGCGCCCGAACTTCGGCCTCGGCCGCGATGACTTGATCCGTGCGAGAACCAAGCAGTGCCGTGTCCAAATCCGCTTGGAGCTGCGCTACCCGCTGTCGGTCCTGATCGCGCGCCGAACGGGCACGGTCCACCTCTAGTTCCACCGCTGCACCTGGAACAGACGCCAAACCTTCCTGCCGTACCATTTCACGATTCGAGAGCCGCAGCGCCGCCTGCGCTTGCTTGAGTTGCGCCTTCATGGACTCAATTTCCGTTGGGCGCTTACCTTTCCTGGCATCCTCGAGATTCGCGAGAGCTTGACTCAGGCGACGCTCGGCTTCATCTCTCGCGGCCTTTTCGGATACCCGTTCCAAGGCGAACAAGGCCTCCCCCGCGCGCACCTGTGTCCCGCGCCGTACGGCCAAGGATTCCAATGCGCCGGCAAAGGGGGAGGCGACGTAGACAAATTCGCCCTCGACGTACCCTTGGACTCGATCCGAAGGCGGGCGTTGGCAGGAGATCCACAGCGCCGATGCCATGACCGCGCCGGTCACGCAGAACCATGTTTGAGCGGCAGCGTGCCTGCGCGGCTTCATGGCGATGACCTCCGCACGATGGCCCCTTCTAAAATGACCCGAATGATGATCGAGTAGCCTCGTTCCAGCGTCAAGCGGAGTTCGGTCACTTTCGACGGAATCATGATGGCCTCGACAGCGCCGAGCAATATCTCAATGAGCAGATGCACCGGAATGTCCTTGCGAATGAGGCCGGCCTTGCGTCCCTTGTTGAATAGGGCGGCGACATGACGGCGAATCAGCCGACGTCGGCGATGTTCGACGATCTGGAACAAATCCGGCGTTTCCCGCCCCAAGTCCCGAACGAACGACGGGTGAATTTCGGCCGTGTGCCGTTGCACGCGCTGGAGAAACCGATGGATCTCTTCTTCCATGTCTAAGGAGC
>JAICVE010000394.1 GCA_025935475.1 Nitrospira sp.
CTGATCGTTCATCGGTGAGAACTTCACCAGTTTGGCACCTTCGATCCTCAACAAGTCAAGATTCTCCGGGTAGTAGAAGCAAAACGCGGGGTCATCGGCCACGCCGACACGAACGTTCCTCTCCCCACCATTGAGTGAAGCAAGAGCCTCGAGAGTTGACGAAAACCTTCCGGCCGACCGAGCCAAGGACTCAATGAGGTCCAAGTCGATGGTGTCCATGGCAGCTCTTGCCAGTTGATTGTACAATTCCGCCGACTTCTGCTCGACGGCCATGACCAGACCAAGGTGTCGATCTTGTATGGTGACGGATGGATCTGGCCGGAGATAGCCGACGACCCTCACGTCTGTCTCTGCCTCGACCGCCTCTTTCAACAGTCGATAATGCCCATCGGTGCCAACACGATTGAACAAGACCCCAGCGACTTGCAGCGCGGAATCAAATTTCGCATAGCCCGATACCATCGCGGCGGCCGAGCGGGCCATCGCGCTCGCATCGACCACGAGCAAGACCGGGACCTGCAACTGCTTCGCAAGTTCGGCTGTGCTCCCTCGTTCATTGATCGCGGAGCTTCCATCAAACAGCCCCATCATCCCCTCTATAATGGAGAGATCAGCATCGGCCCCTGCCCGTGTGAAGATGCCGCGATTACACGCCTCTCCCAACATCCAGGAATCGAGATTGCGTGAAGGCCGACCGGTGATCGCCGCGTGATGACTGGGGTCAATAAAGTCCGGTCCCGCCTTGAAGCCTTGCACGCGGCGGCCACGGCGTTTCAAGGCCGCCATCAGCGCCAATGTCACCGTCGTCTTGCCAACACCACTGTGGGTGCCGGAAATGAGTATTCGTGAATACGGTTTATTGGATGTCATAAGGGCATGTCAAAATTCACTCTTACTCCCCCGAAGACCGACCGGATGGGGGTTCCGAAGAACAGCACTTCTTCATACTTTCGGTTGAAAATGTTGTCGGCACGTCCATACACTTGAACCGTCCTGTTCAGATCGTATGTAAACGAGGCATTCCACACATAGAAGTGCGGAAGCGACTCATCATTGCTGGTATCGTTGAACCTCTGCCCTACGAATCGACCTTCCAGATTCGCACGCACCGCTTCGATAGGCTGGTAGCTGAGTATGGCTGACCATTGATTGAGAGGCCATTTGGGCAGGCGTGTGTTGGCATTGTCCGTTTCGTTTCTCGTGCTCGTGTGGGTGTATTGAAACTGTATGTCCAAACTCTTGATCCATGGCCGGTCACGAACAAGCTGAACCTTTGCATTGGCTTCGATTCCCTCCGCCATTGAAGAGCCGATATTCTGCGCGCAGAACCCCTGGGTGTCCGGGATGGAGGCGCACCCTACGGGATCGAACACCGAGAGAATGAGATTTTGATACCGTGTCCAGAAGTAGCCCACACTGAGAAATACGCGATCACTGAGCAAAGATTGTTCGAGCGCAATATCCAGCCCTTTGCTTTTTTCCGGCTTCAAATTGGGATTGCCGAACCCAGGGAAATAGAGTTGATTGATGGTCGGTGCCCGGAAGCCGGTCCCGTAGCTCCCTCGCAGCTTGGTGCCGGTCTCTTTGTGAAGATATCCGCCCGTCACACGATACGTCGTGGCACTGCCGAAGGTATTATATTCATCCTGCCGAATGCCCGCCGTTCCGAACAGCCGGTCCGAAAGATTGAGTTTGGCTTCGGCAAATCCTGCGTTGCTGCTGACGATCTTGGTAGGTATGGTCGTGGCACCGGTGAGCGTATCCAGATTCTCTCCGAGTTGTTCACGGAATTGATAACCGGCCGTCAACGCCAGGGGCTTGGCTATCTGAAAATCGTGCTGCCATTCAACACGATTGCTCGTCGTGTTGATTTCTGAGGCCGTTTGAAAGGGGACATCCTCGACACCCGTCACGAGATTACGCTGAAAACTACCCAGATAGGAGGTAAGACTCTCCGTCGCGCGCGCCAAGGTCAGCTTTTGCGACCACCAATTCGTAAGAGGTTGGAGGTAGCTGCCCGAATAGACGTACTGCTGACTTGTGGATTTGGCGCCCAACACGTCAGCCGGATCTGAAGTAAAGGTAGCTGGATTAAACGCAAACCCGTCAAAATTCGTGATGCCGTTCATCCATCGAAAATTAAACTCCAGCCGTCCGTCCTTCGGGAGGTCAACGCCGAGCCTGACGGACCCTTGCCAGTTGTGAAATCCATCCCGTTCGCTTGCGCCTCGCCGATAGTTGATGGCCGAGAAGCTCGACGCGTCCCATCGGGTGAGCGCCGCAGTGATGTCGAACGCTCCCTTTTTTCCTGAGATTGTGGCACCTTCCCGAATTGTCGTGAAAGAACCATACTCCGCAAAGGCAGCGATCTTCGGAGTGTCGCGTCCTCGCTTTGTGGTGATGTTAATCACGCCACCCATCGCATCTGATCCCCACATCATGCCCTGGCTCCCTCTGAGGATTTCGATCCGTTCGATATTATCGCTGGTCAAATTCGCAAAGTCGTACGACCCGAGCGTGGCACTGTTCACAATGGCCCCGTCGATCAAGACGAGTGTCTGCTCAGGCGTCCCTCCCCGCATCCGCACGTCGACGAGCGTGCCCGGCCCTCCACTTTGGAACACGGCAAGTCCCTGTGCCAAGCGCAGTGCCTCGGCGACCGTTCTCACCTTCCGTTGCTGCATCTGCTCGCCAGTAATGACTTCCACTGCGCTGGTGACTTCCTTCACCGGAATGGGAGTCTTCGTCGCACTCACGACGACTTCAGGAGTCTCGATCACGTCCGGCTGATCGGCCATCGCCACTTCTTCGGCTGATGCGGGTTGAAGAGGAAGCAGGAAGCACAGAACGGACAACAGCACACCGCGCACAGGACACGAACGACTCCACGACATAGAAACCTCCCTTTGACTCGAAGGGTGTGACGACTTCCCGTCAGTTGGGTCTCCTGACTCGCGGATCGCCGCGTTC
>JAICVE010000211.1 GCA_025935475.1 Nitrospira sp.
ACTGAGCCGTTGGAAGAATTTCTCGATCTGTTGCCGACACGACTGGTTCAATTCCGCATCTACTCGCTGGATCACCAGCATGATGCGGTGCTGTCACGCGCCGCGGCCACGGTGCTCAACAAGACGCCGTCGAGCCTCGAATCGAATTATTAGGTCGACACCTTCAACGACCGCCTCTCCCACAGGAGCGACTTCAAGTGTTGAAGCTGCTTCCGTTGAGTGAACGACGGCCCGTCGATGTCATGCCGTTCTGGCGGAAAGCGTTCCTCGAACTGCTCAATGGCCAGACAAGCCTCATCGTCGCGTCCCAGTTGCAAGAACCGGGTCCCGTAAACCCAAGCGAAATGCCGAATTCATGTCGCGTCGTTGTAGGGAAACGGAGGGCTGGGCTGATGTTAGTGCGTGATGTGAAGCGCTTCCGAAGTGGGCTGGGAGCCGGCACTTGAGACGGCAGGGACCGACCCTGACCCGTTCTTGAACGGGAGGTCGAGCAGTGCGTAGGGGTTCACGCGCGCGCCGTTGAGTTTCACGCCCCAGTGCAGATGCGGGCCCGTCGCACGGCCAGTGGCCCCCACTTTCCCGAGGATTTGCCCGGCTTTCACGAGATCGCCATCCGTGACGAGGATTTCGGAGAGGTGGAAGTACATGCTGTAGAAACCTAACCCGTGATCCACGAACACGCCCTTGCCGGAGAACACATGATCGACGGTGAGCCGCACGACGCCGTCGTTGGTGGCAGCGACTTCGGCGCCCAACGGTGCGCCGATATCTTCACCGTTGTGCGGATTGCGCGGCTGACCATTCATGATGCGAACGCTGCCGAAGATGCCGGTGCGCTTACCGCTCACCGGCTCGACGAAGCCGCTGTGCCATAACCGAAGTGCGGAATTATCCGACAGCGCCTGGCGTACCTGCTCCTGTTCCATCTTCCAACGGGCCAGGGTTTTGTCGTCCAGATCGACCTTGTCCTTGGGGAGCTTCAAATGCTCGACGGCGAATTTTTCCTTCGCGACCAATACGTGATAGCTGAGCCGCCTGACCTGTTGCTCACCGTTCTTGATGGTCACTGCGAGTTCATAGGTGCCTGGCACATCCTGCATGTCGATGCCGACCAAGCCCAGATATCCGGAAGGTTCTCCTGCCCTGATCTCTCGGAAAAACGGAATGGTCCGGTCCAGGAAGGTGCCTTTGACTTCGGTCGCCTCTTCGGTGGCCGGGACCTTCACCAACACGACCTGTCCTTGCCGGCCACTATATTGTCCGTCGACGCCTTTGGGCGGAGGAGGGGCATTCGGAAACAACTCGACAGGAAAGACGCTGGTCAGGAGCACAACCAGCATGATCAGGCTTCGATCCAAGCGGGACACCCGTTGACCGACCTGTTTCAACGCGGAACTGAGCATCGGACGTGCCTCGGACTTCTTTGAACGAGCGGCTGGCCGCGATGAGCCTGCCACAGCTTTCTCATCGATAAAACCGCAGTCCCGATACCTGCGAGACCAGTTCGTCCACGCGTCGATTGACGGCACTGAACGGATCCATGCAGAGGATTGTTTCTTCCCAATAGCCGTTCAGCTTTAAATAGGTCCAATCGACGGTGTAAGAGCGGTTCTTGGCTCGAGCAAACCTGATGAAGTCGCCGCGAACTTTCGCGCGAGTCGTCTGCGGCGGCGTCGACATGGCCCGCTGCACCGCGTCCTCTTCTACCACCCGCTCGACCAACCCGCGGGATTCCATGAGGTAGTACAGGCCTCTGGTGCGTTTGACATCATGGAATTGAAGATCCAGCAGAAACACGCGGGGATCGTCCCAGCTGCAGCCTTTCCTGTCGACATAGGATTGGATCAGATGCCGCTTGGTGATCCAGTCGATTTCACGCACCAGCTGCATCGGGTCGGCTTCGAGCTTGTCCAGGATCACCGCCCATCGCTTCCAAACGTCATCCAGGATGGGATCATGGTCCTGCTGGGCCAGGTACTCCTGCGCCCGCTCGAGATACACCCGTTGAATTTCGACCGCCGTCATCTGCCGCCCGTCATCGAGTTTGATTTTTCGCTTCACCGTCGGATCGCGGGAAATCTCGCGGATCGCCTTGACGGGGTCTTCCAGTTCCATCCCATGCACAGAAAATCCTTCTTCAATCATCGAAAGGACGAGCGTTGCGGTCCCGACCTTGAGGTACGTGACCAGTTCCGACATGTTGGAATCCCCGACGATGATGTGCAACCGCCGATAGCGTTCGGCATCGGCGTGCGGCTCGTCGCGCGTATTGATGATGCTGCGGGACGACGTCGTCGAGGAGGACGTTTTTTCATGGATGTGTTGGGCGCGCTGGGAGATGAAAAACTGGGGCTTCCCCGAGACCTTGAGCACCTTGCCCGCGCCACTGTAGACCTGCCGGGTGACGAAGAAGGGAATGAGCTGCTCGGTCACCTTCCAGAAATCCACGTCACGGCGCATGAGAAAGTTTTCGTGACACCCATAGGTGTTGCCTAGAGAATCGGTGTTGTTCTTGAAAATGTAGATTTCGCCCGACAGTCCCTCTTCGCGCAGTCGTTCTTCCGCCGCCGGCAGGCACGCCTCCAGCAGGCGCTCGCCGGCCTTGTCATGGACGACGAGGTCCAGAATGTTGTCGCACTCAGGCGTCGAATACTCAGGGTGGCAGCCGGTGTCCTGATAAAACCGCGCGCCATTGACCAGAAACGCGTTGGACGGCCAGCTGTTGGGAATCAGTCCCTCAAAAATGTAGCCGAGCACCTTTTCCATCGGCAGGTAAATCCGGCCGTTCGGAGAGAAAATGAGACCGTACTCATTCTCGAGACCGAAAATACGCTGCTTCATGGGACCGGGTGATGGCATAGAATGAGAATACACGGCCTCCCGCTCATGTTCAACAGAAGCGGAAGGATTCGTCAGCGGAACGGCTTATGCGAGGAACTGCTTGGTTTCAGCGGGGCTGTATCGGCGGAATTTCCGATTGTCTCTGGTACGGTCCAGCACCGCCACTTCAAGACTTTCGAGCGAGAGCTTCTGGTTGCCCGTCTGCTCGAGCGCGGCGATACAGAGATTCAGCGCGGTCCTGAGGTCCGGCGGGCGGGCCGGCACCTTCTCCTTGAGGACAGCCTGAACGGCTTCGGATTTGCCGCCGATCACGGCAAACTGCTTCTCATCGATGATGCTGCCGTCGAAAGAGATGCGGTACATTTCGTTCGTGTGCCCGTTATGGCCGATCTGCACGACAAGGATCTCCACTTCGAGCGGCTTCATCTCCTGACTGAAGATCGTCCCCAGGCTTTGGGAATACCCGTTGGCAAGCGACCGGGCGGTCACATCCTCACGACTGTACATGAAGCCCTTGAGATCCGCATGGCGGATACCTGCTTTGCGCAAATTTTCGAACTCGCTGTACTTGCCTGCGCCAGCGAAGGCGATGTTGTCATAAATCTCGGAAATTTTGTGAAGACTGGCGCTCGGATTCTCCGCGGCCAACAGGATGCCGTCCACATATTCCATGGCAATGATCGACCGGCCCTTGGCGATGCCTTTTTTGGCATACTCCGCCTTGTCCTGCATCATCTGCTCGGGCGAGACGTAGTAGGGCATCGGCATGGTTAGCGCTCCTTCGCAGCGCGGCTGGCGAGCATCTCGTCGTAAATCGCGCGGATCCGTGATTCCGCCACGTCGATGATGCCGGTTCCATTGACGATCTTCGCCGTGGGATAGATGCCGCGCACCAGATCGGGACCTCCGGTGCCGACATCGTCGTCGGCAGCGTTGTAGAGCGCCAGGAGGGCGAGTTTCAGGGCCTCGGCCTCGGCCATTGCCTTCTTGAAATGTTCGCGCATCGTATTGCGGGCATCCTTGCCTCCGGAGCCGATCGAATGGTAATCCGATTCCTCGTAGCGCCCGCCGGCCAAATCGTATTTGAAAATCCGCCCTTCACTTCGTGTGAGATCATACCCGACGTAGAGCGGCATCACGACTAGCCCCTGGAATACCATCGGCAAATTGGCCTTGACCATTTGTCCAAGCTTGTTGGCTTTTCCCTCACAAGACAGTTGCACGCCTTCCAGTTTTTCGTAGTGTTCCAGCTCGGTTTGGAACAGTTTCGCCATTTCAATGCAGGGGCCCGCCGCGCCGGCGATCGCCATAGCCGAGTAGTCGTCAATCTTGAAGACTTTTTCGATCCGGCGCTCGGCAATCTGAAATCCCTCGGTGGCACGGCGGTCGCCGGCAATGACGACGCCTTCCTGATACTTGACCGCCAATACGGTTGTTGCGTGCGGGACCGTCACAGGCTGCAGCGGCCGCGCCGGCTCGTGCTGCACGGACGGCAAGTCAGGCGACCGGCGAACACCCGGCGTCAATTCGGGATGCTGCCTGGTCAGGAAACTGAAGAAACTCGCGTCGTCGTGATTGGGCAGGAAGGGAAGCTTCATTTAGGCTTTCAGCTTTGAGAGCAAGGCTTCCGCGCTCTCCGATTGGTCGAGCAATTCCGCCGTCAGCGATTCGGTGCCGCGCAGTGGGTCCATCAACGGCACTTTTTTGATGGTGGTGTTGCCGACGTCAAAGAGCACCGAGGTCCAACTGGCTCCGTAGATGGATTTGGAGAACTTTCCGATGCACCGTCCGCGGAAGTAGGCGCGGGTACCTGACGGCGGCGTGAACTCCGCCCTGACCACCTCCACATCCTGCACGATGCGCTCGATGAGATGGCTGCGCTCGAGCGCATAGTACAGTCCTTTATCCGGACGGATGTCGTGATATTGCAGGTCCATCAGCCGCACGCGAGGATCATTCCATCCACAGCCCTTGCGATCCATGTACGACTCGATCATGTGGCGCTTCGCCGCCCAGTCCAGCTCCTCTGCCAGCGAGCGAGGATCCCTTTCCAGCTTGTCGAGAACGTCTTCCCAACGCACGAGAATGTCTTTCGTGACCTGGTCCAGTTCATGACAGGCGTAGAAATCCATGGCGGCTTTGAGATACGTCCGTTGGATCTCCACGGCGGTCGTCGCCCGGCCGTCCGTGAGTTTCAACGTGCCCTTCATGGTCAAATCGCGCGACACCTGCTTAATGCCGAGGACGGGATCGTCGAGTTCGATCTGCGGCACGTCGATGCCAGCCTCAAGGAGGTCCAACACGATCCCGAGAGTCCCCACCTTCAGATAGGTGGAGAGTTCCGCCATGTTGGCATCGCCCACTATGACGTGTAGTCGCCGATACTTGCCGTAGTCGGCGTGCGGCTCATCGCGGGAGTTCACGATCGGGCGCTTCACCATCGTGTTCAGATCGACGAGACACTCAAAAAAGTCGGCCCGTTGGGAGATCTGGAAGTCGGTGAAACTCGTCTGGTTTTCCGCGCCGACTTTCCCGGCTCCGGCATAGATCAGCCTCGTGACGAAGAATGGCGCCAGCGTTTTCACGATCCGCTCAAACGGTACCGACCGTGCCAGCATGTAGTTTTCGTGGTAGCCGTAGCTGTTGCCCTTGCCGTCGGAATTGTTCTTGTAGAGAACGAACTGGTCGCGGCCCCGCACCCGCGTCATGTTGTCGAGGC
>JAICVE010000327.1 GCA_025935475.1 Nitrospira sp.
CCGCCGCCGATTCGTATACCTGCTCAGCTTCAATGAAGCGCCGTTCTCGCCTTTCGGTAAAACGGCGGCTTTACGGTGACAGCTGGGAGGATTTTCCCGCGAATGTCGACTGAGCACGCGGTATCGGGTTTGGCGAATGTCGTCGGAACGTATCCCAATCCGATTCCCTTCTGAAGCAGAGGCGAAAGATTCCCACTGGTGACTTCTCCAATAGGTTGGGACGATGCAGGATCAAGAATGCGGAAGCCATGACGAGGCACCGATTTCTGCAACAGCTCGAATGCCACTAAACGACGAGAGGGGCCCTGTTGCGTTTGCCGTTGTAGCGGTGCACGCCCCAGAAAGTCTCCTTTCTCGAAGTTTACCGTCCACGCGGCTCCAGCCTCAATCGGCGTCGTCTCTTCGCTGATGTCGTTCCCGTACAACAAATACGCCATTTCCAGACGTAGGAGATCCCGGGCGCCGAGCCCCGCTGGTTTGAGGCCCTTTCGGGCTCCCGCCTGCAACAAGCATTTCCAGATATCTACTGCTTGGCCGGCCGGCACATTCAGTTCGTAACCCAGCTCCCCACAGTAACCCGTTCTGGCCACAAAGCAGTTCATGCCGGCGACTTGGATGTCGCGGCAGTGATGCATTTTCAGTTCGGCGATCTCTTCGGCACCGGCGACGACGAGGATGTCGCGTGACACCGGGCCTTGGATCGCGATCTGGGCGAGCGCGGCGGTACGGTCTTCGATATGGCACCGGTCGTCCGACGTTCGATGCTCCAACAGCCAGGTCAGGATCTTCTCGCGGTTGGACGCGTTGACGCACAGCAAATATTCGGTGTCCCCAGTGCGGTAAACGAAGATATCGTCCTTGATGCCGCCGTTCTCGTTACACACCATCGAGTAATGCGCCTGGCCAATCGTCAGGGTCGAAACGTTGTTCGTGGTCATCCGCTGAAGAAAGACCAGACTTCTTTCGCCAGAGACGGTAATGCGCCCCATATGGCTGACATCGAAGAGTCCGGCGGCGGACCGAACAGCTTGGTACTCGTCGATCACGCTCGCATACTGTATGGGCATCTCCCATCCAGCGAAATCGACGAGCTTCGCTCCATTCACACGATGCTGTTCGATCAGCGGAGTGTGTTTCATGACGTAGAAACAGTGGAGAGGTCAGACGCCGAGGAGTTCCACTTCAAAAATGAGAGTGGCATTCGGTGGAATCACGCCGCCGGCGCCACGGGCTCCATATCCGAGATTTGACGGGATGATTAGTTTACGCTTGCCTCCGACCTTCATGCCTTTCACGCCTTCATCCCATCCCTTGATGACCCGCCCCGCGCCAAGCGGAAACGAAAATGGCTGACCCCGATCAACGGAGCTATCGAACTTCTTCCCGTTTTCCAACCAGCCGGTGTAATGCACCGAGACAGTCTGGCCGGCCTGAGCGGTCGCACCGGTGCCAACCTTGAGATCAATGTACTGTAACCCAGACGACGTCGTGACCTCTTTGCCCTCAGGTCCTGCGTGTTCAGATGACATGAGTACTCCTTGTCCGCTTGGTCGTGGGGCTTAACCCTCATCCGGCCGTGAGAACAGGGCGACGCTTGCCGTATAGCCGTGAAGAAAGTTTTTCCCGCCTACCGGGCCGATCTCCCCTTGTGCAAAGAATCCCGCGACCGGAATCGGTCCGATGCGTTCCTGCACAACCCTGCTGTCGTGATGGGTTTCCCCGAAGAGGCCTTCGCCTCGCCCGCAGCAACTGAACAGCAGCGCGCCTAACGGCGGATGTCGGTGCTTTGAGCGATCAGCGGCGAGAAGCACGTGAAGGTCGTCGCTCGCGGATTTGGCGTCGCGAAGCTGAAACTGAACGGTTTGGCCCTCTTGTACGAGATCCCCGATGGCGATGGCTCCGGCCTGTTGATCTGCTCCCACAAGGTTACGCACCAAGAAATCGCCGCGCTCAAAGCGGCTGCGATGCTCATCGATGGCGATGCCGATGTGCAATGCACGATGAGCATCCCGCCGACGGGTGCCTTCCAGCGATTCGAAGACTTCCTGGAGACGACTCAGCGCAGGTTTGCCACCAAGCTCGAACACCATGTTCTGTTCTGCCCGGGTGACCACATACCGCTCTCCAATCGGACAACAACCCTGCGAGATCACGGTCCTGATGGCGATAGGTCCCGAGAGTTGCACACCGACCACTCCTCCGTCGAAGACCTCGCCATTCTTCAGGAGCCGATTGTCTCCCGGGCCACGACCACCACCTGTCAATCCTCCGACTGCTTGCGCGTTCGGATAGCGTTCGGCCATGACGGAGAGGACATCATGAATGGGCGTTGTAAATGGGTCGGCCAGAAGGACGAAGGTACTGGCTTCTGCGGTCGGCTCAGGCCATCCCGGCATCTGGATTTGATCGTGCACCTCCGAAAAGGCCAACCGCAGCGGTGCCAGGCGGACATGCGGGAGGCAGCCGACCCAAAGCGTCAATGCCGGAGCCGTTTCCAGTTCCTCCGCATCGGCGATCACCCCTTCCCCCGAACAGCCGAGGCAGACCTCAATGGACAATTCTTCGCGGATCATCTGCGCGATGAGATCGGCTTTCTGGGCATGATGAGGGGAGAAAAACACAAATGCCAGGTGAATCGCGGCCTGACCGAGTTGCATCCGGACCGCATCGGCGAGATCGCGAACGGCTGCCTCTGTATCGGTCTTTCTGGACAGGGCAGACGCGAACCGGAGGCCGGTCGTGGTTTGGCTTTGAGTTTCTTGCGTCACCATGGATCTGAGACCTATACGCCCGGATTCATCCGCTCGGCCCGATCTTTCGCGAGCTTCTTGTAGTAGCGCCACATGTAAGAGTGATAGTCATCTAACTGGGCGAGCAAGTAATGCAGCTCCGTGGGATCTTCCGTCTCGAGCGCTCGCACCATCCTGGTCTTTAGAAACTCGCCAAAGGCATCGGTTTTTTCAACGGCCGTCAACAACCGAAGGCCGCCACCGATTTGATATTCGTTCATTCCATCCTCCCCATCGAGACGCGGCGTGAGAATAGCGAGCGGACCGATGAAAATGCAAGCGCTCCACGTCGACCTCTCAGGGTGTGCGCGACGCGAACAGGTCGCGGAGCCGTGTGAGCGAAATGGCTTCAACCCTGTGGCCATCGCGTCCCACGATCGTCGTGGCCATGGTCAACGCATTCACGATGGCTTCCTCTGTGGCTTCGACCGTCGCGGCGATGAGAGGATTCATGTGCGTATCCGCGAGGTGGGTCAGAGGATAGGTCGGTTGTTCGGGGTAGTGTGGAATGATGTTTGCCGTGGAGAAGGCGAGAATGAAGTCGCCGCTCCCGTGACGAGCCGTTGATCCGGTCCGGGCCAGTCCTAACGCGGCTCGCTTGGCGAGCCGGTTGAGCTGCCTCGCATCGAGCGGCGCATCAGTGGCCACAATGATAATAATAGAGCCTTCGTTCTGGCCTGGCTCGACCGGTGTCCTTGCGGCAGGGGAGGTGTCGTATAACCGGCCGACCGGTACGCCTGCGACGATCAACTCTGGCTTCCTCCCATGATTGGCGTTGACAAGTACCCCGACCGTATAGCCGCCCTCCCGATCGAGAAGCTTTCG
>JAICVE010000257.1 GCA_025935475.1 Nitrospira sp.
GCAGATACTTGTCGATGCCGGCCGCCATCTTGCGGCCTTCGGCGATCGCCCATACGATGAGGGACGCGCCGCGCTTCGTGTCCCCTCCGGCGAAGACGCCGTCGAGGTCGGTCATGAAGTTGCCGTCGACCGCAACACTCCCCCGTGCGTCGTATGTCACACCAAGGCTGTCGAGCAGGCCGTTCTTCACGGGGCCGGTGAAACCCATGGCCAACAGCACCAAATCCACATCCATCTCCAATTCTGAATTCGGGACCGGCGTGAACTTGCCGCCTTCGAAGTTCACCCGTTGCGCTTGAAGCTTGGTGACGTGGCCGTTGTGACCGAGAAATCTCGTTGTCGACAGGCACCATTGCCGGTTGCAGCCTTCCTCATGAGCATGGGAGGTCCGCAACTGCATCGGCCAGAGCGGCCAGGGCGTCGCCTCTGCACGTGTGGGAGGAGGCTCCGGCAGTACCTCGAACTGATGCACCTCCACGCCGCCTTGGCGGTGCGTCGTTCCCAAACAATCCGATCCGGTATCGCCGCCGCCGATGATCACCACACGCTTGCCCTTGGCAGTGATCGGCTCATCGCTGATGGGGATGCCGGCCGTGCGCTTGTTTTGCTGCGTCAGATAGTCCATCGCCAGATGCACGCCCTTCAATTCCCGTCCGGGAATCGGCAGCTCGCGGGGTTGCTCCGCCCCCATCGTCAGGCCCACCGCATCGAACTGCGCGCGCAGCTGTTCGCCCGTAATATCCTTGCCGACCGTCACGCCAGTCTTGAATTCGACGCCTTCCGCCTTGAGCTGCTCAAGCCGGCGGTCGATCACCCACTTTTCCATTTTGAAATCGGGAATCCCGTAGCGAAGCAGGCCGCCCATCTTGTCGGCCTTCTCGAACAGGGTCACCGTGTGGCCGGCGCGAGCCAGCTGCTGGGCCGCCGCCAATCCGGCAGGGCCTGAACCGATAATTGCGACGGTCTTGCCCGTTTTGGCCACTGGCAGGACGGGGAACACCAGCCCCTCGTTGAACCCGCGATCGATGATATTCCACTCGATCACGCGGATCGACACCGGTTCCTCATTGATTCCAAGTACGCAGGCACCCTCGCAGGGAGCTGGGCAAAGGCGGCCGGTAAACTCCGGAAAATTGTTGGTCGTGTGTAATGCTTTCAGAGCGTCTTCCCACCGTCCCCGGTACACAAGGTCATTCCATTCGGGGATCAAGTTCACTACTGGACAGCCTGTATTGCCCTGACAAAAGGGCACACCGCAATCCATGCAGCGGGCGCCCTGGATCTTGAGCTTGTCCTCGGAGATTGGCTCGTACATCTCTTTCCAGTCGAGGACGCGCAGTTCCACCGCTTTCCGCTTGGGGCCCTCTCGGGCATATTTCATGAAACCCTTTGGGTCACCCATCAGTGCACCGCGCTCTTCTTGCGTTTCCGTTCTTCGAGGACGCGCTTATAGTCGACCGGCATGATCTTCACGAATTTTGGTAACGTGGCATTGAACGCATCCAGCACCTGCTTGGCCTTGCGGCTGCCCGTATACATGAAATGTTTGGTGATCAGCTCATGCAGCAGCTGCTTGTCTTCCTTCCTTGACACCGGCTCAAGCTCCACCATGCCGGTATTGCACCGGCTCTGGAATTTCCCCGCGTCGTCGAGCACGAAGGCGATACCCCCCGACATGCCGGCGGCAAAATTCCTTCCGGTGCGACCCAGCACGACGACGACACCGCCCGTCATGTATTCGCAGCCATGATCACCGGTGCCTTCGACAACGGCGCGCGCGCCGCTGTTGCGCACGGCAAACCGTTCGCCCGCCATCCCGTAAAAGTAGGCCTCACCTTGCGTGGCGCCGTACAGCGACGTATTGCCGATCAGAATGGTCTCCTCCGGAGAGTACAAGACATTCTTCGGTGGAAAGACGATGATCTTTCCGCCGGAGAGACCCTTGCCGATGTAATCGTTGGATTCGCCTTCCAACGTCAGCGTGACGCCTCTGGCAAGGAAAGCCCCGAACGATTGCCCGGCTGAACCGGTGAACTTGATCGAGATGGTGTCTTCCGGCAAGCCTTCCAAGCCGTACTTTTTCGCGATCCGGCTTGAGAGCATGGTTCCGGTCGTGCGGTTGACGTTCCTGATCGGCAGATCCAATGTGATTTTCTGACCGTTGTGGATCGCCGGCTGGCACAGCTCGACGAGTTTATTATCGAGAATGCCCTCAAGGCCGTGATCCTGCTTCTGGCAGCAGTAGCGCGGGACCTCAGGACCGACGTCCGGGATCGTCAACAGCGGCGTGAGATCCAAGCCCTTGGCCTTCCAGTGATCGACCGCTTGGGTAATTTTCAATTTATCGACGCGGCCGACCATCTCATTGATCGTCCGGAATCCCAGCTTGGCCATGAGCTGCCGCGCTTCCTCGGCCACGAAGAAGAGGTAATTGACGATGTGCTCGGGCTTTCCGGTGAACTTTTTGCGCAATTCGGGATCCTGCGTAGCGATGCCGACGGGGCAGGTATTCAGATGGCATTTGCGCATCATGATGCAGCCTTCGACGATCAGCGGCGCCGTGGCAAAGCCATATTCCTCGGCGCCCAGCAACGTGGCGATGACCACATCGCGCCCGGTCTTCATCTGGCCGTCAGTCTCAACGCGGATCCGGCCTCGCAGATCATTGAGCACGAGCGTCTGATGCGTTTCGGCTAGCCCAAGTTCCCAGGGAATCCCGCCGTACTTAATTGAAGACAACGGTGAGGCGCCGGTGCCGCCGGAGTCGCCACTGATCAACACCTTGTCCGCGTGGGCCTTGGACACGCCCGCAGCCACTGTCCCCACGCCGACTTCCGCCACCAGCTTGACGGACACCCCGGCCTCGGGATTGGAGTTCTTGAGGTCGAAGATCAGCTGAGCCAAATCCTCGATCGAATAGATGTCATGGTGCGGCGGCGGCGAGATCAGTTGAACCCCCGGCGTCGCATAGCGGAACTTTGCGATGTGTTCGTCGACCTTGTGGCCGGGCAGCTGGCCGCCTTCGCCCGGTTTGGCGCCCTGCGCCATCTTGATCTGCAACTCACGCGCGTTCACGAGATAGTGCGTGGTCACCCCGAAACGGGCGGACGCCACCTGCTTGATGTAGCTATTCTTGGAATCGCCATTCGGCAGCGGCTTGAACCGTTCCGGATCTTCGCCGCCCTCACCGGTGTTGCTCTTTCCGCCGAGGCGGTTCATCGCGATCGCCAGCGTCTCGTGCGCTTCTTTGCTAATGGACCCGAAGGACATCGCGCCGGTATTGAACCGCTTGACGATGTCTTTGGCCGGCTCCACCTCTTCAAGCGGAATCGGCGATGGAGGAAACTTGAAATCCAGCAGGCCGCGTAAATTCGATCGCCGCTTGCTTTCGTCGTTTACGAGTTGGGCGAACTCGGCGTACGTCTTGGCATCGTTGGCTTTGCTGGCGTGCTGAAGCTTGTAGATGGTATCGGGATTCCAGTTATGGTGCTCGCTCTGGATGCGATAATGGATTTCGCCGCCGAAATCGAGTTGGCGGATCGCGGCCGGCTCATAGGCGACGCGGTGTCTCCGCAGCGTCTCTTCTCCGATCTCGCGAATACCGACGCCTTCCACGCGTGAGGGCGTGCCGGTGAAGTAGCGGTCGATGATCTCGTGATTCAAGCCGATGGCTTCGAAGATCTGCGCGCCGCAATAGGATTGCACCGTGGAGATGCCCATTTTGGAGAAAATCTTGAGAAGGCCCTTGTTGATCGCCTTGATGAATTTGCCTTCCGCGGTCTGGGCATCCAATCCCTCCGGAAGGTAGTTGTCGCGCTCCATGTCCACAAGCGATTCGAAAACGAGATAGGGATTGATGGTTCCGGCGCCGTAACCGATCAGACAGGCGAACTGGTGCACGTCGCGCGGCTCACCGCTTTCGAGGATCAACCCGACTTCGGTCCTCGAGCATTCGCGGATGAGGTGATGATGGACCGCCGAGATGCCGAGCAGGCTCGGAATAGGCGCCCACTCTTCATCGACGCCTCGATCGCTCAGGATCAGGAACTTGTAGCCGTCTTTGATGGCTTGAGAGGCCTCTCGGCACATGGCGTCAATAGCCGCGCCCAATCCGTCGGACCCTTCGGCGACGCGGAACAGCATTCGCAGCGTCTTGCTTTTGAAGTGGGGATCAGAGATGCCGCGGATCTTTTGCAGATCGGCATTCGTCAGAATCGGCTGCTGCACCTTGATGCGGCGGCAGGATTCCGGCGATTCGTCCATCAAATTGGGTTTGGGGCCGATATTGGTCACGAGGGACATCACGAGTTGTTCGCGGATCGGATCGATCGGCGGATTCGTCACCTGCGCGAACAGTTGCTTGAAGTACTTGAACAGCAGTTGCGGACGGTCGGACAGCACCGCAAGCGGCGTATCCGTTCCCATCGACGAGATCGCTTCCTCGCCGGTCACAATCATCGGCGTGATCACCATTTTGAGCTCTTCGACCGTGTAACCGAACGCCTGCTGCCGCTGGCGGATTGTCGGATGGTCGGGCTGCGGAACGTTCAACGGCTCGGGCAGCTCGTCCAGCGAAATACCGTACTGCGTCACCCAGCTGCGATAGGGCTTGCGGCCCACGATATCGGCTTTGATTTCTTCGTCGTCGAGAATGCGGCCTTGCACCGTGTCCACCAGAAACATCCGGCCCGGCATGAGCCGGCCCTTCAGCCGCACGTCTTTCGGTTCGGCGGGCAACAC